>JBIIQU010000270.1:0-2717 GCA_044341905.1 Vulcanococcus sp.
GTGATGCGGCAGCGCGCTCTGGAGCTGGGCCTGGCCCGCGAACAGCGGCTCGCGCCTGAGCCCCAGGCCGGAGACCAGTGGCTGCTGATCAACAGCCTGGGCTGCCGGCCCATCCAACAGCTCGAAGCGGGACCTCTGGACATCTGCGCTGACCCCGCGGGCTTCTGGCGTCAGCTGCTCTGAGCCAAACAGGCCAGCCCCGGCAGCATGGGCGTGGTTCGTGGGCCGGTGAGCAGTGCAGACAAGCGATGGCCTCAGCCGCAGCCTCGGCTTGCGCAGCCTCACCCTGGCCGTGGTGACCAGCACCATCGGTTCCGGCTGGCTGTTCGCCCCCTTCTTCGCTGCCCGAGCGGCGGGCCCCGCCAGCCTCGCGGCCTGGCTGATCGGCGGGCTGATGGCCTTCGGGCTCGCCCTGGTGTTCGCCGAACTGGGAGCCCTGGTGCCCAGCTCCGGTGCACTGGCCCAGATCCCGCTGTTGAGCCATGGCCGCAGCGCCGGCTTCATCGGTGGCTGGTGCGCCTGGGTGGCCTACCTCACCTTGCCCACCATCGAAGTGCTGGCCATGCTCCAGTACCTGGCCAGCAGCCTGCCCTGGCTCACCGCCGATGGCGGCCAGGGCCAGGTGCTCAGTGCCACCGGCCTAGCCGTGGCCGCCCTGCTCCTGGTGCTGATGGCCTGGATCAACCTGGCCGGGGTGGCCTGGCTGGCCCGCTGGATTGAGGGCCTCACCAGCTGGAAGCTGGTGGTGCCGCTGCTGGTGTCCGTGAGCCTGATGCTCACGGCCGGGCACTGGGGCAACCTTGCGACCACCTCCAGCCCCGGAGCGGGGGAGGGCCTGGCCGGCCTGGTACACGCGATCAGCAGCGGCGGCATCCTGTTCAGCCTGCTGGGCTTCCGCACCGCCATGGACCTGGCGGGGGAAACCCGCAACCCCCAGCGCAATGTGCCCCTGGCCATGGGCCTAGGCCTGGGCATTTCGCTGCTGATTTATCTGATCCTGCAGCTCTCCTTCCTGGTGGCGATCCCACCGGCGCTGCTCGGCCATGGATGGTCTGCCCTGCAACTCACCGCCCACGGTGGGCCGCTGGTGGCGATTGCCATGGGGCTGAGCATGCCCTGGGTGGTAGGGCTGCTGCTCAGCGACGCCGTGATTTCCCCCGGCGCCACCGCCATGACTTACATGGGCGTGTCGGCGCGCGTGGCCTGGATGATGGGACGCTGTGGCCTCCTGCCCCAGGGGTTTGGCCGCCTCAACCGCCAGGCGGTTCCCGCCGTGGCGCTGCTGTGGAGCCTGTTGATCGGCATGGCCTTGCTGCTGGGAGGCCCCAGCTGGCAGCGGATCGTGAGTTTTCTCACCGCCACTCTGGTGATGGCCCTGGCCGTAGGTCCGGTGAGCCTGCTGGCCCTGCGGCGGCAACTGCCCAACGTGAGCCGGCCGTTCCACCTGCCCGCCGCCCCCATCCTCTGCCCGGTCACGTTCGTGGCCGCCAGCTGGGCGGTGCTGTGGTGCGGGCGCAGCGCTCTGGAGGGAGCCGTGGCCCTGGTGCTGCTGCCGGCCGGAGTTTTTGCCGCCCTGCAAACGCGGCAGGGTCACAGCATCGATGGCCGCCACGGCGCCTGGTGGGTGCTGTATTTGGGCGGATTGCTGGGGATCGCCGAGCTCACGGGGGCCGGACGACTCCTACCCCTCGGGACCGGAGCCCAGTTGCTGCTGGTGGCAGCCTTTGCGCTGGCGGTGTTTCCGCTGGCGGTGCACAGCCGCCTGCCACGGGTCGCGGCGCAGGCCCGGGTGTCCCTGGGGGACACGCCGGAACCCGCCTGATGGTCAGACGCTGAGGAAACGATCCACCACGTCCTTGCTGAGCTCTCCGGTGGGGCCACTGGCCACCACGCCACCCTTCTGCATCGCGTAGTACCAGTCGGCCTGGCGCACGAAATGCAGATGCTGCTCCACCAGCAACACGCTGATGCCGGTGGTCTCGATGATGCGGCGCACCGCCCGCTCAATGTCGAGCACCACAGAGGGCTGAATGCCCTCCGTGGGTTCATCCAGGAGCAGCAACTTGGGCTTGCCCAGCAGGGCCCGGGCAATGGCCAACTGCTGCTGTTGACCGCCCGAGAGGTCGCCGCCCCGGCGATTGAGGAACTTCTCCAGGATCGGGAAGAGCTCAAACACCACCGGGTCGATGTGGCGATTCCTGGCCAAGCCACCGGGCAGGGCCTCCATGCCCAGCATCAGGTTCTCGCGCACCGTGAGCTGGGGGATGATCTCCCGCCCCTGGGGCACATAGCCGATGCCACCCCGGGCCCGCTGGTGCGGCGCCATGGCGGACAACTCCCGATCCTGCAGCTGCACTGATCCAGAGCGCTGCCGCAACAACCCGATCACGGACTTGAGCAGGGTGGTCTTGCCCACGCCATTGCGCCCGATCAGACACACCATCTGGCCAGGGCGCACGCTCATGTCGACGTCGCGCAGGATGTGGCTCTCGCCGTAATAGACGTTCAGCCCACGCACTTCAAGCAGGTTGCTAGTCATGCGGCCTCCTGGGTTTCGCTGCCGAGATACACCTCGATCACCCGCGGATCGTTCTGCACCTGATCCATGGAGCCCTCACAGAGCACATGGCCTTCATGCAACACCGTCACCGGCGACTGCAGATCGCGGATGAAGTCCATGTCGTGTTCGATCACCAACACGGTGTGATCGCCGGCCA
>JBIIQU010000271.1:0-2702 GCA_044341905.1 Vulcanococcus sp.
GGCGGCAGCCTGCAGCGGGAGCTGGGCCTACGCCCCTCCCCGCAGCTCGGCGCACTGCTGGATCACCTGATGCTGGAGCAGGCCTTCGGGCGGATCCACAATCGCGAGCAGGCGTTGGAGCAGGCGCAGGTGTGGCTCACATCCACCCAGGGCAGTAGCGACATGGCACCACGCCGTGATTAACTTCCTCAGCAAAGGCGTTACCAACGACCTGATTCGCGCCAGTTAGGGCACCGCTGCATTCTCCACACCGGATTCATCTGCAGCACTGAATCGACGGGATCGCCTCCCTCGGCAGGCCTCCGCGTCCACACAACACGTCGAACACGGAAGTCGGGATCTCGGCTCGCCGCGTCAGTCAGTGACCCCGACCAGCCAGAACTCTTCCCCCTTCCCTCTCCCCTGATCCCATGAGCGTTCGTCTGTACGTCGGCAACCTGCCGCAGAGCTTCGATGCGAAGGAGCTCGATGCGCTGTTCGCCTCCGTGGGTGAAGGCATCCGCTTCAAGGCGGTCCAAGACCGCGAAACCGGTGCTGGCCGTGGCTTCGGCTTCGCCAACGTGGACGACGACAAGGTTGCCGATGCCGTGATCGAGCAGCTGAATGGCCGTGACTTCGGCGGCAACAACCTGCGCATCGAGCGCTCCGAGCGCCGCGACGAGCGCCGCGGCAACGATCGCCGCCCCGGCGGAGCCCCCGGCAGCGTGCCCGTGGCCCGCAAGGCCGTGAACAAAGTGGTCCACAGCGACAGCGTGGAAGAAGGTGCTCCCGATCCCCGCTGGGCCGGTGAACTGGCCAAGCTCAAGGGGCTTCTCGACAACCAGAAGGCCGCAGTCTGAACAGGTCTGGGCGATTAAACGATCGCCCAATCACCAGCTCATCACCACAATCGTCCACCAAGAGCCTGGAGTGCCCGGTTCTTGGTGGATTTTTTTTTGCTCAGGGAAGCAGGGCGGCGAGGGCGATCACGCCCACGAAAATACCCAGGAAGAGAAAGCCCATCTTGGTCATCTTCGACTCGTGGTCTTCCATGCCCTGGTCAACAGACTTGCTCAGGTCGTCACGGAAGCTGTCGAAGGCTGCCGCCTTCTCATCAGGAGTGGGATCGTTGCGCATGACAGGGACTCGTGAACAAACAGAACGAGGGCTTTATCCGCGGTGGAAGAACCAATAGGCCCCAACAGCCAGAGCCACCATCAGCACGATCGGCACGCCAATGGCGGCCATGCCGTTGTGGCTCTTCACCACCCGCGATTCGTGGGCCACAACGGCCTCTCGGATGCTGAGCTGCATCTCCTCCCGCAGACGGGCCAGCTCGGAGTCCAGGGATTCCTCGCTGAACAGTTCCCGCAGCCGGTCGAAGGTGCTTTTGCCGAGAATCAGACTCTTCTCAGGATGGGTGTAGAGGATGTCCATCAGCTCCTCCCGATCGATCTGCATCAAGTCAACCGTGGAGGCGACGCGCGCATTGGATGTGCGGGTGCGGCCATCGATCACCTCAACCTCGCCGAACACATGGCCAGGCCCATGGGCGGAGTCCACGCCCTCGCCGGTTTCCGGGTAGGGCGTGGTGAGCTCGACCTTGCCGGAGCGGACCAGAAAAACGCTCTCGCTCGGATCGTCGAGTTTGTAGACGTACTCTCCAGCCTGCAAGGTGACGCGGCGCATCCCGAAGTGGGTCGTGGCGATCGGATGTTAGTGGTGCGCTCCGCCTAAAGTCTGCCAACTTGCCAACATTCATGGCCGCCACGAGCCCGCAGCAGGGTTTTCCCTGGGTGCAGCGCTACCGCCCCTGGCTTCTCGGCGCCCTCATCAGCGGTGCGGCCGTTGTGGGCTGGAGCGTGACCCGCCCGAAACCCGTGCCCAGTCCCAAGGCTCCCCTGGTCCAGCAGGTGACCGCCCTGGGGCGCCTCACCCCCAATGGCGGCCTGGTGAAACTGGCCGTACCGGCCGGCACAGCCGGTGGCAATGAGGTGGTGGATCGCTGGTTCGTGAACGAGGGCGATCCGATCAGCAAGGGGCAACTGCTCACCCGTCTGAGCAGCTATGGCCAGCTCAAGGCCATGCTCGACCAGGCTGAATCCAATCTGGTCTCCACCCAAGCCCTGCTGCCGTTCCTGAAGATCAGCAAGAGCCGCGGCAGCCAGCTCTATGCCGACGGAGCCATCTCAGAAGAAGAACTGGCCAAAACCTCCGCCAGCATCATCACCAAACAGGCCGACATCGTCGGAGCCCAAGCCGCAGTGGTCAAGGCCCGTCAGCAGCTCAATGCGGCCGAGATCCGCTCACCCCTCGACGGCAACCTGATCCGCATCTACAGCTGGCCGGGCATGAAGGAAACCGACCAAGGCCTTGCGCTCATCGGGCGCACCGACCAGATGCAAGTGTGGGCGCAGGTGTTCCAGAGCGATGTGGCTCGGCTGTCCCTTGGCCAGGGGGCCACGGTTCGGCCTGAGAGCGGCGGCTTCAAGGGCACCCTGCGGGCTCAGCTGGAATCCATCATCGGCGTGGTGTCTGACCGCGACCTTTTTGCCACCAACTCCAACAACGACGTAAACGCCCGGGTGGTGCTGGTAAAGCTCAACCTCAATCCAGCCGATCGCGAGCGGGTCTCTCGCCTCAGCGGCCTCAACGTGACCGTGCGCTTCGATCCATGAGCTGGCTCCGGCGCCTGTTGGGCGGCCTCAACCTGGCCGACCTGC
>JBIIQU010000017.1:0-9832 GCA_044341905.1 Vulcanococcus sp.
ATTCGCCCGGGATATCGTTCTTGCGCACGGTCACGCGGTCGAACTTCTGGCCGGAGGCCCGCAGCAACTCATCGCCGGAGAATTCAAAGCCGAGCTTGAGGGCGATCTGGGCCACGTCGTCGGCGGTGGCGGCAGCCAGCACCTGTTGTTTCAGGCCGGCGTCGCTCTGCATCCTGGCCAGAAACGCCTTGAGCTGCTCCCGTGACATGCACCCGCCTGCGTGTGGACTCAGTGTCTCAGTTGGTCGTTAACTGGCCGGCATGAACGCACCCGAACCGCTGCTGCAACGCCTGGCCCAGGTGCCAGGGATGGGGGCTGGCCGGCGGCGCCTTGTGCTGCTGTTCTCCCAGCTGGGCGACTTCGACAGCCTTGAGTACGCCCAGGTCCTCGCCCCGGTGCTGCCGCGGCTCGAGGCGGCCGGCATCGACACCCTGGCCATCGGGATCGGTGAGCCCCCCGGCCGTGATCGCTTCTGCGCCTTCACCGGATTTCCGGCTCACCGTCTGTTGGTGGAGGCGGAGCCCCACGTGCACCGCGCCCTGGGGCTCTATGGCGGTCTGCAGACCCCGGGCGGGGCCTGGCCCGGGCTGCTGTTGATGTGCGCGGGGATCGGATCGCCGGGCACCCTCGCCGAAGTGCTGCGGGGCTATACGGGGGATCGCCAGGCCCCCCAGCGCCTGGCCAGTTCCCTGTTTGCCCTGGCCGGTGGCGAAGGCTTCCAGCGGCCCTTTGAGCTGGCCACTGTGCGCCTGCGCAACATGGCTGAAGTGCTGGCGAATTGGCGCACCTATGTGCCCCGCGACGACTTCCTCACCCAGCGGGGCGGCACCTTCCTGCTGGAGGCGGATGACACGCTGCTCTACAGCTATCGCGACCGCGGCATGCTCGGTTTCTCGGCCACCATGGCCAGGCCGCTCAGCTTTCTGGACCCCTATCTGGGAGCTCCTTAGCTATGGATCGACGTCATTGGTTGCTGCTGCTGGCTGCCCTGGCCTGTGTGGCCGGCCTGGTGCTCTGGATCGGCGAGATTGATCTGGGCATGGAGGAGTCCATCAGTCCGCCACCAGCCACGGCCACACCAAGCTCGTCCTCCACGTCCCCTGGGCCATGACAACTGTTCTGCAGCACTGCTTGTTGGTGCTCACCCTGGCGCTGTTTCACTTCGTGGGGCCTGTGCCCGCCGACCTCGGCGTGCAGAACGGTGCCTTGGCACCCTGCCCCGCTCCCGCTCACTGCGCCCGCGCCAATTGGCCCGTGGCTGATCCCCAGGCTGCTCTGGAGGCGCTGGTGCCCGTGCTTGCGGCGACACCCCGCACCGCTGTGGTGGAGCAGGCCGATGGCTACCTGCATGCCACGGCCACCAGTGCCCTATTCGGCTTTGTGGACGATCTGGAGCTCTACGCCGACCAGGCCCACGGCGTGTTGCAGGCGCGTTCCGTGTCCCGTCTCGGTGATTCCGATCTGGGGGTGAATGCCAAGCGGCTGGCCCAGCTGCAACAAGCCCTCACAGCGGGTTAGAGCCCTGCCTCATGGCAGGCGTTCGCAGGCGTACTGCTCCACATCACTGCGCCGTTGCTGGAAGGTGGGGTGGTTGGGATCCTCGGCACTCCACCACCAGCGGCCATCGCTGTAGCTGGGCACGCCGGCGTTGTTGGTGCGGGGCAGCTGCAGGGTTACACCGCGCCACCGCAGCACGATGAAGGCCCCCGGCACCGTGCCGGCGCTCTGGTTGGGGATGCCGGTGGCATCCACGGCGCCGTTGTTGGCCAGGGCCACCAGCGGGTCGCCATCACAGACAAACGGCTCGCCGCTGGGCGGGCCATCAGCCGAAGCAGGCCCCGGCAGGCCCACCAGCGCCAACACCATCACCAGGCTGAGCAGCAGGCGGAGCATGGGCCGATCAGGATGGCTGGGCATGGCGCCGGCTACATCTTGTGATCCTCGTCTACGACGGTGGCTGCCCCTTCTGCCGCGTTTTCGCCCTGCGGACTGAGTTGGCTGGCGGGATCGAGGGCCTGGAGATTCGCGATGGCCGTGCGGATCACGCCTTGCGCGCTGAACTGAAGGGGCAGGGGTTTGATCTGGCCAGGGGAGCAGTGCTGATCGATGGCCCGCGCACCCTGTACGGGGCGGAGGCGATTGCCTGCATCTGCAGCCGGATGAACCCCAGTGATCCCTTGCTTGGCCTGTTGGGGCAGGTGTTTGCCGCGTCACCGCGGGCTCAGCGGCTCTACCCGCTGCTGCTCTGGGCTCGCCGTACGGCGCTCCAATGGAAAGGCCTGCCGGAAGACCCCGATCAAGCGGGGCTTCGGCAGGCCTGAAGATCTGGAGCTCAGCCTGGATCAGGCAACGGCGGCAGCAGCCCGGTCGAAGTAGGTGCCCACTTCACTCATCAGGGCGGAGCAATCGCCCTGGGTGATGCCGTTGCGGTCGTTGGCGATCGCGATGGCGGCATCCTTCATCTTGCGCACGCCTTCGGCCACGGAAGCGCCAGGAACGCCCAGGGCCAGATAGGTTTCGCGCAGACCATTCAGGCAACGATCTTCCAGCACCGAAGCGTCGCCGGTGAAGATCGCGTAGGTCACATAGCGCAGGATGATCTCCATGTCGCGCAGGCAGGCAGCCATGCGGCGGTGGGTGTACGCGTTGCCGCCGGGAGCGATCAGGGAGGGCTGCTGGTCAAACAGGTCGCGGGCCGCGTTGGTCACGATGCGCGAGGCGTTGGAGGTGATGCGGTTCACCGTGTCCATGCGCTTGTTGCTCTCCGCCACCATGGCGGCCAGGGCATCGAGTTGGCCGGCATTGAGGAATTCGCCGCGGGCGTCCGCCTGGGCTACCACTTTGGTGAAGGCGTCGAACATGGAGAGATGGAGACTGAGGCTCAGAAATCTAAGAAGCGCCTTCAGCGGAGCGCGAGCGTTGCAGGCGGGCTTGGGGCCGCTGGAGTGGCCGCGTTGCTCCTGACCGCCCTGCAGCCCGCCCGTGCGGAGTTGCCGCCGTGGGTGTACGCCGAGGAGCAACGCCGGGCGCCGCTGCGGCTGGAGTTGCAGGTGTTGCGGGCTGTGGCCAGGGGCGAGCAGCTCCAGGTGAGTGGTGTGGTGCTGGCGATTCACCGGCAGCGATCGCCGCTGCGCTTGCGCCCTGGCGACACCATTGAGCTGCGCTATCCCGTGGCTCCCCCGCGGCCCCGGGGCTGGGTGGGGCCCAGCTCGATCCCGCGGCTCCAGGCGGGCGAGCGCGTCAGCGCCTGGCTCACGCCCCTGCCGGGGCAGCCGGGGCTGTGGGCGCCCGCGGCCGGTGGGCGTTCCTTTGGCCCCTCCCTTGAGGATGTGCAGGATCCAAACCGCTAACCGTGGACAACCTCAAGGCTCAACACCAGCAACTGGCCGAGGCCCATCGCCCGGTGCTGGCCATGGCCGGCCAGGGCTTGCTGCAGGACAGCTGCTGGACCCTGCAGTGCAACGCCGTGCTGCTCAGCCCGGGCAGCTCCCATCCCAGCCGCATCGTGTCCGTGGGGGAGCTCAGCCAGTGGCTTGAGCATTTGCCGCCCGAGCTGGATGCCTTTGTGCGGCTGCGTCAGGGCGGCATGGCCGTGGAGCAGGCCCAGGCCCAGTGCCTGGCGGAGCAAGGGGACCCCTTTCGTGCCGCCTGGGAGCAGGTGCAGGATCGCCATCCCCTCGTGACCCACGACAACCTGGCCGCATTCGCGGCCCTGTCGCAGAAGGGCTTTGCCCGCACGCCCCGGGAGCTGCTGGTGGTGGTGCAGTGGCCCCAGCAGGTGACGGCGTTCTTGCTGCGGGCTGGGTAGGGCGAGCGTTCCAGCACGGTTCCTACAGTTCAGAGAGGACTGGACTCGGATCGCTGATGCAGGAGCTGGTGCAGGCCTATTACGGCCAGGAGTTGCAGGGCACGGCTGATCTCAAAACCAGCGCCTGCTGCGACGCCGATGCCGTGCCCGCCTGGTTGAAGCCGCTGCTGGCCAAGGTGCACCCTGAGGTGAGCAGCCGCTACTACGGCTGTGGCCTGGTGTGCCCTCCTCTGCTGGAGGGCTGCCGCATCCTTGATCTCGGCAGTGGCTCAGGGCGTGACGTTTACCTGCTGGCCCAGTTGGTCGGAGCTAGCGGCGAGGTGGTGGGTGTGGACATGACCCCCGAGCAGTTGGCCGTGGCCCGCCACTACCAGGCCTTCCACGCCGAGCAGTTCGGCACCGCCAACGTGCGCTTTCTGGAGGGCAGGATCGAGTGCCTGGAGCAGCTGGACCTGGAGCCCGCCACCTTCGATGTGATCGTGAGCAACTGCGTGCTCAATCTCTCCACCGACAAGCCGGCGGTGCTGCGGGGGGTGCAGCGCCTGCTCAAGCCAGGCGGGGAGTTCTATTTCTCCGATGTCTATGCCGATCGGCGCCTGCCGGAGGCGGTGCGTCGCCATCCGGTGCTCTACGGCGAATGCCTCGGCGGCGCCCTCTACTGGAACGATTTCCTGCGCCTGGCTCGGGCCGCCGGCTTCGCCGATCCGCGGCTGGTGAGTGATCGGCCGCTGGCCATCACCGAACCGGCCCTGGCGCCGCTGGTGGGGGAAGCCCGCTTCTTCTCCGCCACCTATCGCCTGTTCAACATCCCCGCATTGGAAGACGCCTGTGAGGACCACGGCCAAGCGGTGATCTATCGAGGCACCATCCCCGAGTTCCCCACGCTGCTGCCCTTCGACAAGCACCACAGCATCGAGGCAGGCCGCGTGTTCCCGGTGTGTGGCAACACCTATCGGATGTTGCTGGAGAGCCGCTTCGCGCCCCATGTCGAGGCCATCGGCTCGTTTGATCACCACTACGGCCTGTTCGAGGGCTGCGGCAGCAGCATCCCGTTCGATGCGGCCCGCGGCTCCGAAGCAAGCGGTGGTGCCCCCGCCGGCTGCTGCTGAGCCTGCGTGGCTTCAGGCCTGGTGGATCACCCGTTGGGGGAAGGGAATCTCGATGCCGGCCTGCTCAAACGCCTGCCAGATGGCGCGGTTCACATCGCTGCAGATGCCCACGTTGTCCATCGGGTTTTCAATCCAGAAGCGCAGGGCGTACTGGATGCAGGAGTCGTCGTAACTGAGCATCAACGCTTTGGGGGCGGGGTTCTGCAGCACCCGCGGTGTGCTGCGGGCTGTGGCTTCCAGCAGGGCCAGCACCGCTTCGGGACTGTGGCGATAGGCGGCCCCCACCAGCACCTGGCTGCGCCGCATGCGATCGCTGCCCGTATAGGTGGTGGTGGTCATGGTGAAAAAGGTCTGGTTGGGAATCACCAGCTCGGCGTTGTCACGGTCGCGCCAGAGCATCGCCGCCCGCAGGCCCAGGCTGCGCACTTCGCAGGGGTCGCCATCGATGAACAGCACCTCCCCGGGCCGCACCGATCCCTCGAACAGCAGCCACAGGCCACTCACGAAGTTGGAGAACACCTCTTTGATGCCGAAGCCCAGGCCCACCGAGAGGCCGCCGGCGATGGCCAGGATCGCCGTGGGGTTGAAGCCCACGTGATCCAGGGCCCAGAGGATGCCCATCCCCACCACCACGTAGCGGATCATCAGGGCCAGGGCGCGCCGGCTGCCATCACTCATGCCGAGGGCCTCCTGGGCCAGCCAGGCCAGACCCTGGGCGGGCGGGCTTGAGCCGATCACCAGCAGGTACACAAACAGGGCTGCTTCAAACAGATTGCCCAGATTCACGGGCGTGGAAAACCACTCGCCCAGTCGGATCACGGCCAGGTCTTGCACGTTGTCCACCAGGTTGAGCAACACCAGCCCTGCCATCAGCACGTAGACGGGTTTGAGCAGGCGCGTTTCCAGCAGGTGGAGGCTGGCGGGGGCGATCACCCGCTCCAGGGGCCCGTGCAGCAGATTGAGCCCCAGCCAGCCCAGCAGCAGCATCGACAGCACGAAGGCCAGCCCGGAGGGTTGACCCAGGGCTGCCAGGGCGGCGATGCCCGTGGCCACCACCAGGCCGATCAACAGCGGCATCCATCGCGTCCATCGCTGGTTCAGGGGGCCCAGGCGATGCAGTTGCCAGCCCGCCAGAGCCGGGAGCAGCACCACCAGCAGCTGCAGCACCACATTTGGCCGCTGCAGGTAGCCCAGCCACCCCACGATCTGGTCAACGAGCTGAATCATCTCCCTGCTCCATCGCCAAGTTCCTTGATCAGCGCATCGGTGGTTTGCTCCGGGCTGATCTCTCCAAACACCAATCGCATCATCAATTGCGCGAGTTGGCGTCGCCGTTGATCCAGGGGTGGAACCAGCTTCACCATCTCGTCGCTGGCTTGGCCCTGCTGCTCTGAGGTCACCATGGCCCCCAACACGGCCGAGCTGGCCACAGGCGGGGGCACGTGGCGATTCACCGGCAGCTGGTTCTGGATGGAGATGGTGAGGCTGCGCTGAATCAGTGGGTTCACGGTGAACGTGGCGAAGGCCTCAGCAATGCGGCGCTGGTTGGCGCTGGAGTTCACGCCAAAGGCCCACACCCGCTCCCGCGTGATCGGCGTGGCGGGGCCAGCAAAGTCCCCGGGAAGAGAAGCCACCGCAAGCCGTTTGCCCAATGCCTGGCGCAGGCGCACCAGGCTGTTGCTGTGGCAGGGAATCCAATCGAGCCGGCCCTTCATCAGGCCCTGCACCAGATCTTCCTCCGGCCCGTAGTAGTTGATGTGCTGCAGCAGCTGGGCGGTTTGGATCCACTTCAGCCAGTAGCGAATCTGCCGGTGTTGCGCCTGGGTGATGGGCTGGCCCAAGGCCAGGGCCTTTAGGGCCGGCGCGGCTCCGAGAGGGCCGGCCGTCCAGTACAGGCCAGCGGATTCGAGGGAGAAGCCGATCTCGATGCCGGTTTCCGCCAGTTCCAGCAGGCTCTGCAGGCTGCTCGGACTCTGGGCCAGGCGTGCCCGGTTGAAGCAGGCGATCTGCGGCTCCAGCAGCAGTGGTAGACCGGCGAAGGACCCGTTCTTCAGGCGCAGCCGATCGAAGCTGGCGGGCTCAATCTGCTCGGTGGTGCTCCGGGGAAACCGCATGGGCCGCACCATGCCCGCCAGAGCCAGGCTGTGGGCGGTCATGCCATCGAGAAAGATCAGATCGGGCCCGAGGCCCGTGGCGTTGCGCCTGGCGATGGCTTGCTGCAGGTCGCCTTCGCGGAACACATTGATCTCCGCCTCCACCTCCGGGTGCAGGGCCTGGAAACCCTTGATCAGCTGGTTCACCTGGCTGATGCGCTCCTCGATCACCGTGGGGCTGAGTCGATCGCTGTAGGAGGCTCCGATCGCGAGAAAGATCCGCCCCCGTAGGGCGTCGCGATTGCTGGTGCTGCTGCAGCCGCTCAGCAACCAGGCCAGGAGCCCCAAGCCCCAGGCCAGTTGCCGGGCAGTTCGGAGGGCTGGCATCGCCGCTACCAGAAGCCCTTGGAGTTCAGCCAGAGGCCCAGGGCCAGCAGCGGCACGAAGAAGGCCGCGGCGATCTGGAGCTTCACGGTCAGCGCGGGGCGCGTCATCAGCGGTGCTCAATCAGATCGGAGCTGGCATAGCGCACTTTGGCGAGGCTGGCGTACTTGTCATCGCTGCTGCGATAGCCGCATGCACACACCACGCAGCTCTGATACGGGGTGGCCTCCAGCCCGAGGATTCTGTCGTAGTCAGCCGGGCTAAAGCCCTCAATGGCGCAGGTGTCCACCTCCAGCAGGGCCGCGGCGGTCATCAGGTTGCCCAGGGCGATGTACACCTGATTGGAGGCCCACTTCGCGATGGCCTGGCTGCGGGGGCCATCGATCAGGTCCACCTCGATCATCTTCCGGTAGCCGTCGAGGGCGCTGTTCTCCAAGCCTCTGGCCGTGGCTGTGGCCTGGATCAGCCGATCGGCATCGCCCGGGGTGATGCTGCGCTTGTTCAGCATCACCACCAAATGGGAGCAGTCCGTAATTTGCGACTGGTTCCAGGAGTGGGGCCGCAGCTCCGCCCGGATGGCGGGATCGCTGATCACCAGGAATTTCCAGGGTTGCAGGCCGTAGGAGGAGGCGGTTAAGCGGAGGCACTCCTCCAGGCTGGCCCAGGTGGCGGCGGGGATCTGCTTGGCCGGGTCGAACAGTTTGGTGGCGTAGCGCCACTGGAGGGCGTGGAGCAGCGATTCGCTCGACAGGGCCATGGGCAGACAACCGGCACGTGTCTTCAGCTTCTCATCGCAACTCCTCTTGCCGTGCCACGGCTGTGGCGCGCAGCCGCCAGCTGCCATCGCCATCGGGCTCCAGCGTCATCCGCTGGTCGCCGGTCTGGAGATCTCCCCCATCGCTGAGGCCCTTGAGGTAGCCCGCCAGGAACCAGAGGGTCATGGGCGCTGTCTGGCCGGCCAGCAGATCGTCCAGGGTGTCGGCGTTGATGCCGATCTCCCAGTTGCTGTTCTCCATGGGGCTCCCTCGCGTGGTGCCATCAGCCTGTGCCACGGGGCCCCCGCTAGTCCCCGCTTGAGGCGAGGCTGCGGCATCACCGCAGTAGCAGGCTGCACCGTAGACGGTGGGTGCGTTTGAGGGGTTTCAGTATTTATTTGTGTGTTGATCGCCACTCAAGAAACTGTTGGCAGTGGAGGGGAGTTTCTGTGTACTGAAGGGCGTCATAGGGCTCGTAATTGTGGTGAGGTGCTCTGCTGCTCTTCTGCTTTCCTGCTAAAGCAGCGGCCGTCCAAGTGGCCCCTTAATCCGTAGGATTGAGAGAAGATTTGTACCACTAATGCGGAGACTGACCGTCCAGGTCAAAGACGAAACCCATCGGGCTCTGAAAATGCTCAGCCTGATGGAAGACAAGCCTTTTGGTCGAGTGGTTGTTGACGCGATCGAGAGCTACCTCAAGCAGCGCGGTGCCTACGAGTTCGATATCGTCAGCAAGGCCGATCACTGAGTGCATGCTTACGGCCCCCTACACAAAAGCCCCGGCTAGCCGGGGCAGGGGGTGTGAGGAATGGTGCAGCCGTTGCAGGTGCCCATTGCCGCCGGCTTGGATCAGTCAGGTGCTGATGACCGTCACCTGACCTCGGCGGTAATCCATCTCTAGCTGCATCTGGGGCGCTTGGCCACAAGCTGCCCGTGGTGATGCCCGATCAGTCGTGCTCGGTTTCCGCGTGCATGGCCCAGATGGCGGCGTAGATCGGTTGGATCTGGTCTTCCAGGAGGTCGAGAAATTCAGGTGTGCACTCGCTGCTGCTCGACTGCTCGAGGTAGCTGTTCAGCATCTGCTGGAGAACCGCGATGCGATTGGCGTAGCAGGTGGTGGTAACCGGAATCGCATTCATTCCAGAGACATCACGACGAGAGGCCCATCCCATCACGCCGATCTGGCTCCACCCCGGTGAGCCGCTCATCTGCGGCGCATGGGGGGCGATGGCGTGTGGAACAAGGGGGGCAGCGCACCACCCCCCTACCCGTTGTCCAGCCGAAGTTGGGCAGACGGGCGCCGACAGGTCCGTCCCGAAGGGCAGGGCTGTGGGCAACCTGAGCATGGGTGTGTGCCGAACGGTTGGTGGGTCGTTCGGCACTTCTGAAGCGATCAGGCGGCGCGATCGAGGATCGTCTTGGGGATCGCGGTATCGCCAGCAGGCGTCACGGCCACGGGGATGCTGGGAACCGGGAAGCCATTGCTGCCCAGCACATCCGCAATCATGCGGTTGGTGTCGAAATAAACCTGCCAGTAGTTGGCGGTGTGGGTGTAGGGGCGAACGGCGAGTTTGGGTCCGCGCTCGGTGAACTCAAGGATCTCCACATCGGCGGCCATATCCGGGTACTGGTTGGGCACCTGGGCTACGCCAGCTTTGAGCAGTGTGATGGCCTGCTGGAGGT
>JBIIQU010000272.1:0-2672 GCA_044341905.1 Vulcanococcus sp.
CCCATCTGCTGGGCGAGATCGCGATTCTTCTTGGAGCTGCCCAGGTTCATGACCGGTACATGGGCCGTCATTGGGAAAATCAGGCCGTGGAATTTCATCGAGATGGCGGCGTCAAAGTAGGGCATCAGCGCCATGATGGTGTCCGGCTCCATGTAGTGGGACACGAGGTTGTAGAGAGGGGCCTGGTTAGATGCTTTGGCTAGCCTGTATCCCACATAGGCGTCGATGGAGTTGTACCAGTAGCTCAGGCTGAAAAGGTAGAGGTTGTAGTAGGGTGTGATCTCGTCGAGGGCGAGTCTTAGGTTGCGGAGGTAGAGTTTGTCGGCGGCTTCGCGCTCAATGCCTTCCAGTACGCACGCGCTGCGGATTGTCTTGTAGTCATAGTAGTGATCGGAGAGAAAAATGGCCATGTTCTTGTTGCGGAGCTGGCCCGCTGGCATGGTGTTCTCGCAGTGCTCTCCCATCCGTTCGTGCAGCTGTTTGTTGCGGACGTTGGGATCCAGTTCGTTGATGGCTTGCCGCTCTGCTGGAGTTGCACCCAGGGCATGAACGATGTCCGGCAGGTAGTGGATGTTGCGATCCGATGGGGTCAGTCGGCGCAACTGCACGGCATCCGCCTCGCTGCGAATCCAGGACTGGCGCATCTGCGCCAGGGTGGGGGTGTAGCTGCTCAGCAGGTGCTCCTGGGAGCCAATGTCGGCGCTCACGATATGGAAGGGCGTCCGGGCTGGGATGTGGGCCCAGAAGTAGGGTTCGCCGATGATGGCGCCACCGCCCACAATCAAACGAGCGCGCCCGCTCGCCACATCCTGCTCAATCTCGCTGGCCAGGGCTCGATTCTCGGCGAGCTGCGATGGCCGGATGAAGCGCAATTCTGCACTGGTGGGCAGTAACTGCTGAAAGGCCAGGCGAAAGGCCTCGTCGCCGGCATTTTTTGATCCGTAGTAGCCAAAGATATAAAACCATTGCGGTGTCATTAGCCTGAGCTCCTGCTTGCCTGCCCCCGACAGTTCAGCCTAAAAAGATGTTGGAAGCGAATCATGGCCTGCAGCGCTGCTGCCCCAGGCTTGCGTTAGACCTGCTGTTGATCTGTGAGGCCGGCCGTGGGTATCTCCAGTTGGGATCTGATCAGGGCGATGGTTAGGCTTATGGCCCGTTCGATGTTCACAATCGCAAACGGGAGATTGTGATGTTCGGCATCGGGAAGGCTGGCTGTTGCTGCGTCCTGCACATAGAGATCCGTGGGCAGGGTGGTGAGGAAGCCTGCGCCTTCGACTTGTTGGCGATGCCAGTGAGCGATGGCTTCCGCATGGGGGGATCCCACCAGGCAGAGGCCTGGAATCTGCGGTTGTAGCCAGCCCAGCTTGTGTTGCATCGTGCCCTCATGGGTCACATAAAAGCGCAGCCCTTTCGTGCGCTGCATCCAGGCGGCAAACTCCAGTCCGGAGACCATTTCCAGTTGCGCCTGGGGGCAGGATTCCAGGATCTCCAGCACCCGGGTTGTGCAGGCTTGCTCCCGCTGCCGGGCTTGCGGCTGATCACGATTGTTGTGTTGATAGGTGAATCCATCCAGCAGGATCAAGGGTCGCTGAAAATGTTGCGTGAGTGCCGCAATCAAGCCGCTGAAATAGGCCACTTCATTGCGTAGCTCCCGCCGTCCTGGTCCGCGGATGCCCAGCAGGATCAAGGGTTGGGGCCGATCAGGCGGCAGCGCTGGCGGCGCTTCCCTGGCCAGGGCCTCGATCACCGTGGTGCGGGCCAGGGCCGTGACCAGCGTGCCCCCCAAGCGCACGCTGGCGCGCTGAGCGAGGAGCTCGGGTTTCACCAGGCTCACCCCCTCCAGCTGGGCCAGGTTCAGCACGGTGTCGTTGTCCTGCAGCAGCTCCAGGCCGGTCCCCGTTGCCAGCACCCGCAGCAGGGGATCCAGCTCGTTCCAGAGGAAATGGGCAACGTTGCCATCCCCGGCCCGCACCACCGCCCGCTGGCCAGAGCGCGGCTGGGCTTCCGCCGGTGGCGCGGGTTGCAACGGTTGCGCTGACAGCCGGTAGCCCTCGCCGCATTCTCCTGACGACCACCACCACAGGCTCTGGTCGTTGCGGCGTTGCAGCAGCAGGTGGTTGCGCTCGCCATCTGCCCGGCAGTGCTGCAGTTGATAGGTGGTCCCATCGAGCTGCAACTCCAGGGGCCGTCCCTCCAGGATGTCCAGCTGGTAGCGACGCACAGACCGGGGGTAGACCCAGCCATTCAGGGCGTCCAGGTGTGTTGGCGGGAGCGAGGCGATGGCCTGGCTGGCGGCGACCCGATCGCAGCAGTGTTGGGCTGCGCGGTTCAGGCCCGTGGCCTCCAGAGCGCCGCCCAGGGCCAGCAGGCCACTCTCCAGACCCAGCTGCTCGATGGCCCCAGAGGAGAGGCCCAGGTGGTGGGCCTGGGCCACGGCTTGGCGGGCCCGGCGCAGGCGGCTGGCGGCGCCACCTTGCTCAGCGTGCTGCAGCAGTGCCTGGGCCTGCATCAGCCAGGATTGCGATTGGTTGGGATCGCGCTGTCCCTCCGCCATGGCTCTTTGTCCAGGCTGCCGCTGGCCGGAGCCTATGCATGGCGCTCGGCCGTGGCGGCTGCCACCCCCCCCTCAGTCCCACTCCCCGAGCCAGCGCTGCCGCCAGAGGCCCGAGGCC
>JBIIQU010000273.1:0-2667 GCA_044341905.1 Vulcanococcus sp.
GGAGAGTGCCGCGGCAAACAGAAGGGTGAGGCGCGCGTCCATGGCCTCGTCGGCAGGGCCTACCTCCAACCTGACCAGCGGCAAGGGAGGGTGGGACTCGGCCTGCCAAGATTTAACAATCCTCGTGGAGCTCAGGTGCCCGTCTTCTCCGCCCGTGTTCTGGTCTCACTGAGGCCATCGGTGCTCGATCCCGCTGGCGAGGCCACCCGTGCAGCGGCGGCTCGCCTGGGCGTCGATGGGGTCACCAAGCTGCGGGTCGGCAAGGCGGTGGATCTGGAGATCGAAGCTGCCGACGCTGCCAGTGCGCGCCAACAGCTGGAGCTGCTGAGTGATCGCCTGCTGGCCAACCCCGTGATCGAGAACTGGACCCTCGAGCTCCAGGACACTGCCGCCCAGGAGGGTTGATCCATGGCTCTAGGGGTGGTGGTGTTTCCCGGTTCCAACTGCGATCGGGACGTTCAATGGGCGGCCGAGGGCTGCCTGGGCATTCAGACCCGCTTCCTCTGGCATGAGGAGCGGGATCTCTCGGGGCTGGATGCGGTGGTGATTCCCGGTGGCTTCAGCTACGGCGATTACCTGCGCTGTGGAGCGATCGCCCGCTTTGCCCCTGTGCTGCAGGAGGTGGCGCAGTTCGCCGAGCGGGGCGGCCGCGTCTTGGGGATTTGCAATGGGTTTCAGGTGCTCACTGAAATGGGACTGCTCCCCGGAGCCCTCACCCGCAACCACAAACTCCACTTTCTCTGTGAACCAGCAGAACTCACCGTTGAACCCGGTGGCTCCAGCTGGCTGCAGGGCTACAGCAGCGGTGAGGTGGTGACCTTTCCCATCGCCCATGGCGAGGGGCGCTACCAGGCTGAGGCTGACACGCTCAAGAGTCTCGAGGACGGTGGCCAGGTGGCCTTCCGCTACCGCCGCAACCCCAACGGGTCCATGGCCGATGTGGCTGGCCTGACGAACCGCAACGGCAATGTGCTGGGCCTGATGCCCCACCCGGAACGGGCCTGTGATGCGGCCACCGGTGGGGTGGATGGTCGGCGTCTGCTGGCCAGCCTGCTGGGCTGATCGGTCGTGCGGCGCCGATCCCTGCTGGCGGGGGCTCTGGGGGCATGGCCCCTGGTCAACGGGGGGCTCACCTCGGCCGCCCGCGCTCCCGGGGCAGGGCTCTCTGCTCCGCCGGCGCCTCTCCAGCCCGGAAGTCGGATTGCGGCGGTGGCCCCCGGTACCTGGCTGGAGCCGACCGACCCGCTGCTGGATCGCTTGCGGCGCCGATGCACCCAGCAGGGCTGGACGCTGTTGACCCCACCGGAGCTGTTTGGCCGGTGGCGCTGGTTCTCCGCCAGTGATGCCCAGCGAGCGGCGTCTCTGCAACGGGCCTGGCAAGACACGGCCGTGGACGCCCTGTTCTGCGTCGGTGCCGGCTGGGGCAGCGCCCGGGTGCTGGAGCAGGGCTGGAGATTGCCTTCCAGTCCCCGTTGGTGTGTGGGGTTCTCCGATTGTTCCGCCCTGCTGCTGGCCCAGCTGGCGGCGGGGAGCCGGGGAGGGATCCACGGCTGGTTCGGAGGGGAGGAGGCCCAGTGGCACCGACTCGCGGCGCTCTTGAGAGGCGACACGGTGCCGCCCATGGCGGGTCAGGGAGCCGTGGCCGGTGTAGCGCAAGGCCGATTGGTGGTGACCAACCTCACCATCGCCACCAGCTTGATTGGCACGCCTTGGTGGCCGAACCTCGAGGGCTCCATCGTGGTGCTGGAGGACACGGGGGAGGCCCCTTACCGCGTGGACCGTCAGCTGACCCAGTGGCGAGCTGCTGGTGTTCTCAAGGGCGTGCTCGGCGTTGGCCTGGGGCGATTCAGCTGGGGCCAAGACGACGTCCTGCCCGGTGACTTCAGCATGGAGGAGATCCTGCTGGAACGACTCCGCCCCCTGGGGATTCCCATCGTGACGGGATTGCCGGTGGGCCATGGGCAACCGAATCTGGCCTTGCCCCTCGGGGTGCTGGCACGGTTAGACGGCACTAGGGGGCAGCTGAGCCTGGTCGGTTGACTGGTGCAGCACAAAAAAAGGGGCCCTGGGGGCCCCTGGTCACACCTGGTGCCGAGCTGAACGCTCAGTTCACCGCCGCGAAGAACTCCTTACTCTTGACGGGGTCAGGATTCATGGTCTTGTCGCCAGGAGTCCAGTTGGCGGGGCACACCTCATCGGGGTTGTTGCGGATGTGCTGGAAGGCCTGGAGCAGACGCAGGGTCTCGTCGACGCTGCGGCCCACGGGCAGGTTGTTGATGGTGCTCTGCATGATCACACCATCGGGATCGATGATGAACAGGCCGCGAAGGGCCACACCGGCCTCCTCATCCAGCACTTCATAGGCGCGGGCGATGTCCTTCTTGAGGTCAGCCACCAGCGGATAGGCGATGTCGCCCAGACCACCGTTCTTGCGATCGGTCTGCACCCAGGCCAGGTGGCTGAACTGGCTATCCACCGACACGCCCAGCACTTCGCAGTTGCGGCTGGAGAAATCGCTGTAGCGGTCCGAGAAGGCGGTGATCTCCGTGGGGCAAACGAAGGTGAAGTCGAGGGGATAGAAGAACAGCACCACATACTTGCCGCGGTACTGGGACAGGGTCACCTCCTTGAACTCCTGGTCCACCACCGCGGTGGCGGTGAAGTCGG
>JBIIQU010000274.1:0-2665 GCA_044341905.1 Vulcanococcus sp.
TCAGACGATGTCCGCTGGCAGCAACGCTTCGCCAACTACCAGCGGGCGCTCCACAACCTGGCTGGAGCGGTGCAGCTCAGTGCTGAACGCCCGTTGAGTGATCTGGAGCGGCAGGGGCTGATCCAGTCCTTTGAGTTCACCCACGAACTGGCCTGGAAAACCCTCAAGGACTTTCTGCAGGCTCAAGGGGTGAGCGGCCTCTATGGCTCCAAGGACACCACCCGTGAAGCCTTCAGCCAGGGCCTGATTGCCGATGGTGAGCTCTGGATGGAGATGATCCGCCACCGCAACCTCAGCACCCACACCTATGACGAGGCCACGGTGAACGAGATCGTCGCCGCCGCGTCCGTGCGCTATTTGCCGGCCTTTCAGGTGCTGGCCCGGCAGCTGGGTGAACTGAGCGACCCATGACGGTGCCCCCGTCTCTCCCGGCTGCAGCGGCGGCAGCCCTTCAGCGGGTCTTGGCGGGCCACCCTGAGGTTGAGGTCGCGATCCTCTATGGCTCCAGGGCTTTGGGGCGCCATCGCCCTGGTTCGGACATCGATCTCACCCTCGAGGGGCCTGCGCTGGAGGGCCGGGTGCTGGCTCGGATTGATACCGAACTGGATGATCTGCTGTTGCCCTGGCGGTTCGACCTGTCGATCCGTCACCAGTTGCGCTCGGCTCCCCTGATCGACCACATCGCTCGGGTGGGGGTGCCGGTGTATCGCCGGACGACCTAACCCTGCGCCCCCTGTGGTTTCGGCCTTGCTAGGTTTCCACAGTCACTAGGGGTGCCCGGCCGTCAGCGGCCACGGGCTGAGATCACACCCTCCGAACCTGATCCGGGTCATGCCGGCGCAGGGAAGTGAGACGAACTCCAGCTGCGCCCCAGAACCGCTGACCCCCGGGTCTGTAGTCCGTACTTCGCCGTAGCTCTGATGCGTAGCGCCTGGATCGAGAAGCGCCAAGGCCAAGGCAATGTGTCCCAGATGCACTTCGCCCGCCAGGGCGTGGTGACCGAGGAAATGGCCTTCGTGGCCCAGCGGGAGAACCTGCCCGAATCACTGGTGATGGAGGAGGTGGCGCGGGGCCGCATGATCATCCCCGCCAACATCAACCACCCCAACCTGGAGCCGATGGCGATCGGCATCGCCTCGCGCTGCAAGGTGAACGCCAACATCGGCGCCTCGCCCAATGCCAGTGATGTGAGCGAAGAGCTCAAGAAGCTCGAGCTGGCGGTGAAGTATGGCGCCGACACCGTGATGGATCTCTCCACCGGTGGCGTGAACCTCGATGAGGTGCGCACGGCGATCATCAACGCCTCGCCGGTGCCGATCGGCACGGTGCCCGTGTATCAGGCCCTCGAGAGCGTGCACGGCTCGATCGAGAAGCTCTCCGAAGACGACTTCCTGCACATCATCGAGAAACACTGCCAGCAGGGCGTGGATTACCAGACCATCCACGCCGGTCTGCTGATCGAGCACCTGCCCAAGGTGAAGGGCCGCCTCACTGGCATCGTGAGCCGTGGCGGCGGCATCTTGGCCCAGTGGATGCTCTATCACCACAAGCAGAACCCGCTGTATACCCGCTTCGACGACATCTGCGAGATCTTCAAGCGCTACGACTGCACCTTCTCCCTGGGCGATTCCCTGCGCCCCGGCTGCCTGCACGACGCCTCTGATGAGGCCCAGCTGGCTGAATTGAAAACCCTGGGTGAACTCACCCGCCGCGCCTGGAAGCACGATGTGCAGGTGATGGTGGAGGGTCCGGGCCACGTGCCGATGGACCAGATCGAGTTCAACGTGAAGAAGCAGATGGAGGAGTGCAGCGAGGCGCCCTTCTATGTGCTCGGCCCGCTGGTGACCGACATCGCCCCCGGCTACGACCACATCACCAGTGCCATTGGCGCGGCGATGGCCGGTTGGTATGGCACGGCGATGCTCTGCTACGTGACCCCCAAGGAGCACCTGGGCCTGCCCAACCCCGAGGATGTGCGCAATGGCCTGATCGCCTACAAGATCGCCGCCCACGCCGCGGATATCGCCCGCCACCGCCCCGGCTCCCGCGATCGCGACGACGAACTCAGCCGCGCCCGCTACGCCTTCGACTGGAACAAGCAGTTTGATCTCTCGCTGGATCCCGAGCGGGCCCGCGAGTATCACGACGAAACCCTGCCCGCCGACATCTACAAGCAGGCCGAGTTTTGCTCGATGTGCGGACCCAAGCACTGCCCGATGCAAACCAAGATCACCGATGAGGATCTGGCGGGCCTGGAGCAGGTATTGGCGGAGCAGAAGGCTACAGAGCCGGCTGCTGTCTGAGTTCTGGTTCGGTGTTTCAGCAAGACCCGGGGGTTCGCCCCCGGGTTTTTTGTTTGAGGAGCTTGTCGACAGCAAAAAGCCCCGCCGTTCGGCGAGGCTGGAATGCTGCAGGCAAGACTGGCAGGTTGCTGCGCTCCTGAGGGCCGGGCTTCAGCCCAGGGCCTTGGCCTTGGCCACCACGTTGTCCACGGTGAAGCCGAACTTCTCCATCAGCAGGGGGCCGGGGGCGGAGGCGCCGAAGCGATCGATCGACACGCTGTCGCCATCGAAGCCGGTGTACTTGTGCCAGCCGAAGGAGCTGGAGGCTTCCACCACCAGGCGCTTGCGCACGGAGGAGGGCAGCACGCTTTCGCGGTAGGCCT
>JBIIQU010000275.1:0-2655 GCA_044341905.1 Vulcanococcus sp.
GGCGTTGATGGATTTCCTCAACCCCAAGGTGCTGGGCGACGAACCCTTCTTCCGCCAGCGCTACCGCCTGCCGATCGAGCGCTATGGCGACATGTCGTCCCTGCGGGACCTCAAGGGCCGCGTGGGCCCCTTCATCCTGCGGCGCCTCAAAACCGACAAGTCGATCATTTCCGACCTGCCCGAAAAAGTGGAGCTGAGCGAATGGGTGGGCCTCGCCCCCGAGCAGAAGAAGCTCTACAACACCACCGTTGAGCAGAGCCTCGATGCCATCGCCCGGGCGCCCCTGGGCCAGAAACACGGCCAGGTGCTGGCGCTGCTCACCAAGCTCAAGCAGATCTGCAACCACCCCGCCCTGGCCCTCAAGGAGGACCCCGAAGCCGCGGCCCAGGGCGAGGCCGCCAGCAGCTTCGCGGCCCGCAGCGCCAAGGTGCAGCGGCTGGAGGAGATCCTCGAGGAGGTGATCGAAGCCGGCGATCGAGCCCTGCTGTTCACCCAGTTCGCCGAGTGGGGCCATCTGCTCAAGGCCCATCTGGAGCGCAAGTGGCGCCAGGAGGTGCCGTTCCTCTACGGCAACACCAGCAAGGTGGAGCGCCAGGCAATGGTGGATCGCTTCCAGGACGATCCCCGCGGCCCGCAGCTGTTCCTGCTCTCGCTCAAGGCGGGCGGCGTGGGCCTCAACCTCACCCGCGCCAGCCACGTATTCCACATCGACCGCTGGTGGAACCCGGCCGTGGAAAACCAGGCGACAGACCGCGCCTATCGCATCGGCCAGCAGAACCGCGTGCTGGTGCACAAGTTCATCACCAGCGGCTCGGTGGAAGAGCGGATCGACCGCATGATCAAGGAGAAGTCGAAACTGGCCGAAGAGATCGTGGGCTCCGGCGAAGACTGGCTTGGCGGCCTCGAGATGGGCCAGCTCAAGGAACTGGTGGCCCTCACGGACGAATGAGCACCGACCGCCGCTGGCAACAGCGCTTCGAGAACCTGCAGCGGGCCCTCAAGCAGCTCCAGGCGGCCATCACAGCCCACGACGCCAGGCCAGACGACGAGCTGATCGTGATCGCCCTGATCAAGACCTACGAGTTCAGCTTTGAGCTCAGCTGGAAAACCCTCAAGGATCTGCTGGCCTGGAACGGGCTCGATGTGAGATTGCCGCGGGAGGTGCTCAAGCAATCCTTCGCCACGGGGCTGATTGAAAACGGTCAGACCTGGATCGACATGCTCGAACAGCGCAATCTGATGGCACACACGTACGACCAAGCCCGCGCCCAGCAGGCCGCCGCGCTGATCTGCGAGCGCTACTGGCCAGAATTGCAAGGGCTGCACAACAGCCTGCAGGAACGCGTCCGCCAGGAGGCCAATCCATGACCCCCTCGCCCGCACCCGTCCCCTCTTTCAATTCTGTACAGGCTGTACAGAATCCGGGAGATGCCCCCGGGCGGCCCACGCCGAGCAACCAGCCGCCCGCCAGCAGCCACGGCCTGCCCGAGCACACCGTGGCCGAGATCCAGGGCTGCCTGCAAGGCTTCCCCCAGATCCAGTGGGTGAAGCTCTATGGCTCCCGCGCCCTGGGCCGCCACTGGCAGGGCTCCGACATCGACCTGGCCTTCAGCGCCCCCGACGACTGCAGCGCCGAGCTGCGCGAGGCCCTCGATGCACTCCCCACCCCCTACCTGTTTGATGTGACCCACTGGGAGTCCCTGCGCCACGAGGGCCTGCGGGACCACATCCAGCGCGCCGGCAAACTCTTTCCATGAACGCCACCCCCAACAGCATCACCACCCAACTGGGCGACCAGGGCCTGGGCCAACAGCCCTGGTGGGTGGAGCAGTGGATGGAGCTGATCAACGGCTACCGCTTCAAGAAACGGCTGGAGCGCGCCTGGGCCTACGCCCGCGAGGGCAACGTGCTCTCGATCCGCTTCGAGGGGCGCCGCGTGCATGCGCGGGTGCAGGGCACCGGGGACGAGCCCTACAAGGTGAAGCTCTGGCTCGACGTGCTCAACGACGAAGACTGGGGCTACGTGCTGGAGGCCCTGGGGCAGAAGGCCCGCTGGTCGGCCCAGCTGCTGGCCGGTGTAATGCCGCAGGACATCGAGCGCGCCTTCGCGGCCAGCGGTAAGCGCCTGTTCCCGTTCAAGTTGCAGGAGGTGCGCAGTGAATGCACCTGTCCGGACAAGGTGAACCCCTGCAAGCACGTGAGCGCCGTGTACTACCTGATGGGCGAGCGCTTCAGCGAAGACCCCTTCGTGCTGTTCCAGATGCGGGGCCGCACCCGCAACCAGCTCCTGGCCGACCTGGCCATCCAGCGCCGCGAGCTCCTGGCCAAGAAGGCCAGGGAAGCCAAAGCCAAGGCCCAACAGGAGGGCACTCCAGCCGCGGGTCTACCGCAGCCGGGCGCCGATGACTCCCTGCAGCCAACCCCTGCAGCCATCAAGGATCCCAGCCGCTGGTGGCGCTACGACGCGGCCCTCGATGCGGGGCTTGTGGTGATCACCCCCGCCATGGAGGGCGATACCGGCCTCGATGAGGCCGGGCCGCTGCCCCTCGCCGAAGACGGCCGCTTCCCCACCGCCAACCAGCACTTCCTCGATCGGCTCAAGGGCCAGGGGGCCGGCTTCAGCAACCAGGCCATGGCCACCGCCATGGCGGCAGG
>JBIIQU010000276.1:0-2645 GCA_044341905.1 Vulcanococcus sp.
GGGGGCACTGGTCGAAGGCCATGGCCACATCGGCCCCCAGGGCCATCTGGATCGCCATCGAGCGCTCGGGGGTGAGCTCGATCCGGGCGCCGTCGCGCGGCGAGCGGAACACCACGCCGTGGTCGTTAATCGTGTTGATGTCGCCCAGGCTGAACACCTGGAAGCCGCCGGAATCGGTGAGCATCGGGCCGCTCCAGCCCATGAAGCGGTGCACTCCGCCGGCATCCGCCACGATCTGCTCGCCCGGTTGCAGATGCAGGTGATAGGTGTTGGAGAGCACCATCTGGGCGCCGGTGGCGCGCAGTTGATCCGCCGTGACCCCTTTCACCGTGGCCAGGGTGCCCACCGGCATGAACCGGGGCGTGGTGACCACGCCGTGGGGGGTGTGGAAGCAGCCGCAGCGGGCCCGGGTGCGGCTGCACTGGGCCGTGATCTCGAACTGAAACGGCATCGAGGCGGCCGCGCCGGGTGATGGTTGGAACCTAGGAGCCGGCCGCGGCAGGATTCCACCAGGCGTTCTGGTTCCCGTTGCCCGTGCCCATGGCCCCCTCGCGCGTGCACGCCCAGCCGGCCTGGCTGGCCGATCTGGCTGGCGCCTGGGTGTTCTACAGCGTGTTGCCGCTGCCGCCGGGGCTGCAGCCCCGCTTTGAGCGCATCGCCCGCTTTGCCCCCTGGGTTGGGGCTGTGATCGGTGGGCTGGAGGCGCTGCTGTGGCGGCTGGGGGAGGGGCGCGTGGGGCTGTTGGCCCAGGTGGCGTTGGTGCTGGCCCTCGGCATCTGGATCAGCGGTGGCCTGCACCTCGATGGGGCGATGGACACGGCCGATGGACTGGCGGCGGGCCAGGAGCGCTGCCTGGACGCCATGGACGACAGCCGGGTCGGCGCCAGTGGGGTGCAGGCCCTGGTGCAGGTGCTGCTGCTGCGCTCTGCCGGCCTGGCGGCCCTGGCGGCAGCGGCCCCCTGGGCACTGGTGTGGGCGGCGGTGTGGGGGCGTATCGCGCCGCTGTTTGCGATGCATGCTTTCCCCTACCTGCGCGATCAGGGCCAGGCCCCCGGCACCGCCGGGTTCCATCGCCGCCACTGGCAAGGCCTCGCGGCGGAGTTGGCCCCTGCCCTGCTGTTGCTGGGTCTGCTGGCCGGCCTGGCCCTCGGGCTGGGCAGTGGCCCGTGGGGCTGGCTCGGCTGGTTGGGGTGCATTCCGGCGCTGCTGGTGCCCTGGGGGCTGGGCCGGCGGCTTGGGGGCCACAGCGGCGACACCTATGGCGCCTGCGTGGAATGGACCACCAGCTGGACCCTGCTGCTGCTGGCGCTGGCCCGCCTGTGGGTTGGCTAGCGCCGCCTCAGGGCTGGCTGGGCAGGGTGAGCACAAAGGCATTGCCCTGGCTGGGCAGGGTTGCCGCCACGGCCCGTGGCGGGCAGATCAGGCGGAGGTCACCGCCGAGGCGCTGGGCCAGGTCCAGCGCCAGGGCCAGGCCCAGGCCACTGCCATCCCGGTGTTGGCCCGTGCTGCCGCGCACACCTTTTTCAAAGATGTGAGCCCGTTCGGCGGCGGGGATCTCCGGGCCCTCATCCCACACGCAGATGCGGATCGGTGAACCGCTCTGGCAGTGCAGGCCCACGGCACCGCCGGCGGCGCTGTAGCGGAAGGCGTTCTCGAGCAGGTTGGCCACGATTTCGGTCACGGCGCCGCCATCCCCCTGCCAGGCCGGGGTGCTGTCCGGCGCTTGCCAGGAACGGCCCTGCAGGGCCGCGGTGGCCGCTGCCCGCTGCAGCAGCGGCATCAGGCTGCTGGAGAGGGATTGGCCACTCGCCTCCCCCAGGGATGGGGGCAGCAGCAGCGGTGGATTGCTGGCGTCGGCTGCCGGCAGCAGGGGCGGGTCGGCGAGTTGGTCGATGGCGTCCACATAGCGGTTGAGCTGCCCCTGTTCGGCGAGCAGATGGTCCACCAGGTCGCGATTGCCAGGATCGCCATCGAGGCGCCGCCGCAGCAGCTGGCCAAAGGTGCGCAGGGCTGCGAGGGGATTGCGCAGTTGGTGCACCAGCAGCTTGAGCTGGTCGTCGCGGCGAGCCAGTTCCTGGCCCAGCCGCTGCTGCTCGTGGTCCAGCCGCAGGGCCTCGGTGAGGCAGAGGGCGGTGGCCTCCAGGCGCAGCGTGAGGGGTTCAGGCCAGGGCCAGCGATCGGCATCCACCCGCAGGGCCCCCAGCAGCAACGGACCATCCCGCAGGGCCAGCCAGCGCCTGGCTTCGCCCAGGGGGGTCAGGGCAGGGTCATCGTCCCCACTGGGTAGGGCCAGGTTGGTGGGCCATTGCCCGATGGGTACCAGAGAGGGCTTGCCATTGGCCCCGGGCAGGGCCAAATACACCACCAGGGCCCGCAGGTCGGGACGATCCGTGAATTGGGCGAGCTGCTGCTCGAGCAGGGCCAGAAACCGCTTGGAGACTTGCATCTGGGCGGTGGCTCAGAGGTGGCTCAGGGGCGCACGGGGGCGGTCCAACAAAAAAATGCCGCCGCCCTTGTTCGAAATCTGGGAAAAAGTCTTAAGATGCTGGTATCGACCAATACCTCGCAGTCCGGGAGCGGGCCGCGCGGCGTCGACCCGAACGTCTTGCTTGCAGTTCTCCTGCAATCGAGGCTACAGCAGAGGA
>JBIIQU010000277.1:0-2633 GCA_044341905.1 Vulcanococcus sp.
GGGTTCTGGTCGTGCTCTCGCCGGTTGCTGCCCCAGCCGATGGCCCGGCCCTGGGCATCCAACACAACCGCGGCCACGGGTATCTCTCCGTCGGCACCCACCTGGGCTGCGCGGCGCAGTAAGCGCTCCATCCAGGCCTGATCCAGCTGGCAGGTGGGGCTCAGGGGGCTGTGGCGGCTGCCCTGAGATTGCCAGCCCCCCGGACTCGGGACCACGGGGCGAGAGGATGGAGGCCCTTGATGCCTGGCCATTGGCTCCAGCTCCCCAGCCCGAGCCCTCCCTCGCCCTGGCGGCCTTCCCGGATCCCGCCACGGCGGATCCGGCCCTGGCGGCTTTCCTGCAGCGGGCCAGTGATCAACTCTGCCGCTGGTGGGCCAGCGCGGCGGAGCGCCCCCCCTTGCCGGCCTTGAGTGTGCTGCCGGAGGTGGCTCCCCACGGCGCCGGCCTCCCGGTGGACACCCTGCTGGCTGATCTGCAGCTGGTGATGGATGGTGCCTACAACCCCTGCCATCCCGGTGCCATGGCGCACCTGGACCCGCCGCCGCTCACGGCCTCGGTGGCGGCCGACCTGATCTGCGCCGGTCTGAACAACAATCTGCTGGCCGAGGAGTTGTCGCCCAGCCTGTCGCGCCTGGAGCGCAGCCTCACCGGTTGGCTGGCCCAGAGCCTTGGCCTTGGGTCTCAGGCAGGTGGTGTGGCAGCCAGCGGCGGCAGCCTCAGCAACCTGATGGCCCTTGTGGTGGCGCGCCATCAGGCCGGATTGCAGGGTTGTGCCGATGCGGTGGTGCTGTGCAGTGCCGATGCCCATGTGTCCATTGCCAAGGCGTTGGCGGTGATGGGCCTGCCGCCCCAGGCCCTGCAGCCCCTCGCCCTCAACGGGCAGGGCCAGCTGGATGTGGCGGCCCTGGCCCAGGCGCTTGAGCAGCACGCCCGTCAGGGCCAGCCTGTGTTGGCCGTGGTGGCCACTGCAGGCACCACCGTGCGCGGGGCCGTGGATCCGATTGAGGCCATCGCCCCCCTCTGCCGCCGCCATGGCGTGTGGCTGCATGTGGACGGAGCCATCGGTGCGGTGTTTGCCCTCAGTGAGCGCCACCGCCAGCGGGTGCCAGGGCTGGGCCTTGCCGACTCCCTCACGGTGAACCCCCAGAAATTGCTCGGCATCACCAAGACCTCCTCGCTGCTGCTGCTGCGCCAACCGGAGCTGCTGGCCGCCTGCTTCGCCACGGGGCTCCCCTACATGGAGCCCAGCTGGGCCCAGGCCCACGGCGGTGAGTGCGGCCTGCAGGGCAGCCGCCCGGCGGAGGTGCTCAAGCTGTGGCTCGGCCTGCGCCAGCTGGGGATGGAGGGCATCGGGGCCGTGCTCGATGGCGCGGTAGCCCGGCGCCAACGGCTGCAGGCCCTGCTGGAGCCTTTGCCCCTGGATTGTGTGGCCGGTCCGCTACACCTGCTGGCGTTCACCCCCACGGGTGCGACGGCGTTGCAGGCGGAGTTGTGGTCGACGCTTGCTCGGCAGCGCCTGCTTGACCAGCAGCTGATGCTCTCGCGCCCTCACTACGCTGGTCGCCACCATCTCAAGGCCGTGCTGGGCAACCCCCACACCACGGACACGGAGCTGCTGGCCACCGCCGCCGTGGTGGAGGCGTCCCTTCTGGAATTATCGGCATGACGGAGCCCTCCCATCCTCCCCAAGGGCAGGCCCGGGGCCGCTGGGTGGCCATCGTGACCGGCGCCCTCTCGATCCTGATCGCCGTGGCCTATTTGGTGTTGATCACTGTGCTCGACTCCCGCGGACCACTGCTGCCGCCGCCCCCTGAAGCGCTCGGGCTCAGCGCTGTGGACGCTGGGGGGGCAGTTGCCGCTCCTTCTCCTGGCGTTGCAACGGTTCCACCACCCGCCTGAGGGCGGCGTTGAGGAACTGCCGCAGGGCTGAATCGCGGCGGTTGAGGTCGTATTGGCGCTGCACCACCTCCTGCACGCCTCCATCGCCCCAGTCCTGGTCCTGCTGGAAATAGGTGATGAAGCTGCGGCCGGCGATGCGGGTGAGCCAGCCCGCACCGACAGCTTGCACAGCTTTGCTGAGTAACAGGGCTGGCAGGTTCAGTGAGAGGGTGGCGCCGATCAGGCTCAGCCCCCCTTTGATCACCCCCAGACTGGCCAGGGTGCGCCCCACCGACACCGCCAGCTCCTGGGCGGTGGTCTTGCTGAGGCTGACGCCATAGACCCGGGCGATCTCCACCACCATCTGGGCATTCACCGCAGCGGTGCCCAGCAGGTCCACCACCGGCAGCGGCGTGACCGCCAGCACACCCGCACTGATCCACACGTAGCGATCCACGATCGCCTCGGCATCGCTCTGTCGCTGCTCCCCCAGCAACTCCCGCCCGGCATCGCTGAGCCGCCGGCTCTGCAACAGGATGTTGTCGGCGATCAGTTCCTCCCCATCACTGTGAAGCACCTGGGCGATGCGCCGCAGCAGGGCGTCAAGTTCCGCCTGGGGCTGGCGTGGCCGACCACCCGGCATCGGCACGCTCTGGGGGGCTGCGCTGGCGGCCACCACGTCGTCTGAGGCGATGCGGCCGGCGGTGCGGCGCCGCAACAGGCCCAGCAGCCGGCGCTCCTCCTCTTCCCCGCGC
>JBIIQU010000278.1:0-2630 GCA_044341905.1 Vulcanococcus sp.
CAGACCGAGTTGTTGCGGGAGAGCGGCCAGCGGGAGGTGTTCTGCGGCCTCACCTCGATCGTGTGGCTGCACCGGCGCATGCCCGATGCCTTTTTCCTGGTGGTGGGCTCCCGCACCTGTGCCCACCTGATCCAGAGCGCCGCCGGCGTGATGATCTTTGCCGAGCCCCGCTTCGGCACCGCGATCCTCGGCGAGCGGGATCTGGCCGGCCTGGCCGATGCCAATGAGGAGCTCGACCGGCTCGTGACCGATCTGCTGGTGCGGCGCCCCGAGATCCGCACCCTGTTTCTGGTGGGCAGTTGCCCCAGTGAGGTGATCAAGCTCGATCTGGCCAAGGCCGCCGAGCGCCTCAACACCCAGCTGGCCGGCCGGGTGAAGGTGCTCAACTACAGCGGTAGCGGCATTGAAACCACCTTCACCCAGGGGGAAGACCAGGCCCTCCTGGCCATGGTGCCGCTGATGCCCAGCAGCCCTGTGGAGCAGCTGTTGATCGTGGGCACCCTGGCCGATGCTGTGGAAGATCGGCTGGTGCAGCTGTTCGGCCGCCTGGGGATTCCGGTGGTGACCAGCCTGCCGCCGCGCCGTTCCACCGAGCTGCCCCCGATCGGCCCGGGCACCCGGGTGCTGCTGGCCCAGCCGTTCCTCTCGGCCACGGCGCGGGCCCTGGTGAACCGTGGGGCGCGGTTGGTGGCGGCCCCCTATCCCTTTGGCGTGGAGGGCAGCCGGGCCTGGATGGCGGCGGGGGCGGAGGCCTTCGGGGTGGCGCCGGCCCAGGTGGCCGCCGTGCTGGATCCTCTGGTGGAGCGGGGCCGCCGCGCCATCACTCCCCACCGGGAGCTGTTGGCGGGCAAACGTCTCTTCCTGCTGCCCGATTCCCAGCTGGAGCTCTCCCTTGGGCGTTTCCTGCAGCGCGAGTGCGGCATGGAGCTGGTGGAGGTGGGCACCCCCTACCTGGATCGCCAGCTGCTCGATGCCGAGCTGGCCCTGCTGCCGGAGGGCACCCGCATCAGTGAGGGCCAGGACGTGGAACGCCAGCTGGAGCGGGTGCGCGCCGCGCGGCCCGATCTGGTGGTGTGTGGCCTCGGTCTGGCCAACCCCCTGGAGGCCGAGGGCATCGCCACCAAGTGGTCGATCGAGCTGGTGTTCAGCCCCATCCACGGCTGCGACCAGGCCGGTGAGCTGGCCGAGCTGTTTGCCCGCTCCCTGCGCCGCCGCGCCGCGCTCTCGTTTGCCTAAGCGCCGGCTCCGCTCCGCACTTCCCCTGCTCCCCACCCGATGGAACTCACCCTCTGGACCTACGAAGGCCCGCCCCACGTGGGCGCCATGCGCATCGCCACGTCGATGGAGGGGGTGCACTACGTGCTGCATGCCCCCCAGGGCGACACCTACGCCGATCTGCTGTTCACGATGATCGAGCGGCGCGATAGGCGCCCCCCCGTCACCTACACCACGTTCCAGGCCCGCGACCTAGGCGGCGACACCGCCGAGCTGGTGAAGCGCTCGATCAGCGAAGCGGTGGCGCGCTTCCAGCCGGAGGCCCTGCTGGTGGGCGAGAGCTGCACCGCCGAGCTGATTCAGGACCAGCCCGGTGCCCTGGCGGGGGGCATGGAGCTGGGCGGCATCCCGGTGGTGAGCCTGGAGCTGCCGGCCTACTCCAAGAAGGAGAACTGGGGGGCGGCTGAAACCCTCTACCAACTGGTGCGGGGCCTGCTCAAGGCCCAACTGCCGCCGCCGGGCTTTGCCAAGCCCTCGCCCAGCCGCTGGCAGCAGGAGGGCCGGCGGCCGCGGGTGAATCTGCTGGGCCCGTCGTTGCTCGGGTTCCGCTGCCGCGATGACGTGCGCGAGATCACGGCGCTGCTGGCGGACTACGGCATCGAGGTGGCGGTGGTGGCGCCCCTGGGGGCCCGCCCCGCCGACCTGCAGCGCATCCCCACGGCCGATGCCAACGTCTGCCTCTATCCGGAGGTGGCGGGTTCGGTGTGCAGCTGGCTGGAGCGCAGCTTCGGCATGGCCACCGTGCGCACCGTGCCGATCGGCATCGGGGCTACTGCCCATTTCCTGCGGGAGTTGCACCAGCTGCTGGGCCTGGACCTGCCTGCTGCGCTGCAGCCTGGCGCCGACGGCACCTGCGCCGCCGAACGGCGCTCGCGCCTGCCCTGGTATTCGCGCTCGGTGGATTCCACCTATCTCACCGGCAAGCGGGTGTTCATCTTTGGCGATGCCACCCACGCCATCGCGGCGGCCCGGATCGCCAGCCGGGAGCTGGGCTTCCAGGTGGTGGGGCTGGGCAGCTACAGCCGCGAACAGGCCCGCGAGCTGCGGGCTGCTGCTGCCGAGCTGGGCCTCGAAGCCCTGATCAGCGACGACTATCTCGCCGTGGAGGCGGCCATGGCGGCCGCGGCGCCGGAGCTGGTGCTCGGCACCCAGATGGAACGCCACAGCGCCAAACGCCTCGGCATTCCCTGCGCGGTGATCAGCGCGCCGCTGCACGTGCAGGACGTGCCGGCCCGCTACTCCCCCCAGATGGGCTGGGAGGGAGCCAACGTGATATTTGATGCTTGGGTGCACCCGCTGATGATGGGGTTGGAGGAACACCTGATCGCCATGTTCCGCCACGACTTTGAATTCGT
>JBIIQU010000279.1:0-2627 GCA_044341905.1 Vulcanococcus sp.
ATCTCTGCTCCCGATCCCAATCAACAGGTGTTCAGCACCCTCGATGCCCGCTTTGTGCTCGAGGGTGAGGGCCGCAAGGGGGCCGATGGCGTGGTGTTCGGCAACCAGAATCTCAAGATCGGTGCTCCGGTGGAGTTGGAGGGGCAGAACTTTCGGGTGATGGGCTCCGTCACGGGCCTGCGCCTGGGGGCCTCCTGAGATGCCGTTGCCGTTGATGAACCGTTCGCCCCTGGCCCTCGGTCTCGGTTTGGGCCTCAGTGCCCTGTCCGTGGCGCCTGCCTTGGCCCAGGTGTGGGATCCGCAGATCCCCACAATCACCGCCACTTCCCTGCCGGCAGCCCCCCCGCCCGTGGGTCTGCCCCTGCTCCAGACCACCGTGAGTTGCCCAGCCCTGCAGCAACGGCTCACCAGCCTGGTGGGAGCTGAATCGGCGGTGTGGAGCATCAGCGTGGCGGATGGCGGCGGCAGGCTCCTGGCCGACATCAATGGCCAGCGCCCTCGCATTCCTGCGTCCAATCAGAAGCTGATCAGCACCGCCATCGCCCTGGATCGCCTGGGCCCCGATTACCGCCTCACAACGCGGCTGTGGCGCCAGCCCGATGGAAGCCTGCGCATCACCGGTGAGGGGGACCCCGATCTCGATCTCGCTCAGGTCAAGCGCTTCGCCAAGTTGGCGCTGGGTTCCGGCGGTGGTCCGGGCGCTGCCGCTGGCCCCGTGCGGATTCAGTTGGCGGAGGAACCCTCCCAGCGGTGGTGGCCCCAGGGCTGGCACTGGGCCGACCGCGCCGAGGCCTATGGCGCCCCCATCACGCGCCTGGCGCTCACGAGCAACGCCCTGGACATGGCTGTGCCGAACCCCCCCAGCCGCTTGCAGCGCCTGCTGAGCCAGGAGATCGCCCGGCAGGGGGGTAGCGCCAGCATCAGCCTGGTGCCGGCAGACCTGCAAGCCGACGCCAATGGGGTGTTACTCCACGAGGAGCGCTCCGTGGTCATGCACGGGCTGCTCAGCCTCGCCAACACCGATAGCCATAACTTCACCTCCGAGGTGTTGTTGCGCCAGGGGACCGGCAGCTGGGACCTCCCCCAGTCCCGGCAGGTGGCCATGCAATGGCTCACCAGCCAGGGCCTGCCCATGGGCGGTGTGGCCGTGGTGGATGGCAGCGGTCTTGACCGCGCCAACCGTGTCACCAGTCGTTTCCTCGCGGCCCTGCTCCTGCGCATGTCGCAGCATCCCTACGCTGCCAACTACGCCGCCTCGATGGCGATCGCGGGGCAGCGCGGAACGCTGCGCAACCTCTACCGGGGCACCAACCTGGAGGGCCGGTTCCGGGGCAAGACGGGCACCATCTCGGGGGTGCGCTCCATCAGCGGCATCCTGGACACAGCGGATGGACCCCGTTACGTGAGCATGGTGTCCAACGGGGCCAGCTCCCCCAACACCACCATCGGGGCCATCCTGCGGCAGAGCCAGGTGGCGGGGCTCTGCCCGGCAACCTGATCAGCCGCGCCCGCCCGTGGCCTGGCGCAGCCGTTCAGCGGCACGCCGGGCCCGGCTGATGGGCACGGCAGCTGCGTCGGGAGGGGTTTGGGAGGGCACCAGAGAGGTGGGGTCCAGGGATTGGAGGCGCACCAGCTCGCGGCGGCCGGCCACCACCACCTTGCCCATGTCCTGCAGACGGCCCTCCAGCTCGCCCAGCACCTGCTCGGCATAGCGGTTGGCCCCCTCCTGGATCGTGGCCGACTCCTGGCGGGAGCGGCTGATCAGTGCTTCACATTGCTGCTGGGTCTGCTGGCGGAATTGCAGGGCATCGGCATGGAGCCGCTCAGCCTCTGCCTGGCTGGTCTGCTGAATGCGCAGGGATTCCTGGCGGATCTGTTCGAGTTCCACCAGGCTCTGCTGGCGTGCCTGTTCATGCTGCTCAGCGAGCTGACGCTTGCGTTCGCTGGCTTCCTGATCGAGTTGCTGGCGGCGTTGCAGGGACTCCTGCTCCAACTGCTGGCGGCGCTGGCCGAACTGCTGCTCCATCTGGGCCAGACGTGCCTGATGCTCCTGCTCCGTCTTGGCCAGCTGCTGGCGAGCCTGGCCGATCATCTGTTCGCACTGTTGCCGTGCCTGGTCCCGCAGTTCGGCCACCTGGCGCTCGGCCTCCTGGCGGATCGACTGGCTGTTGATCAGCTGTTCCCGTTGCTGGCGTGCCTGATTGAGGATGTCCTCGGCCTGCTGGCGGGCCTGGCCGATGAACTCGTCCTTCTGGCGGACCAGGTCTTCCGCCTTGGCGAGCTGGGGCGGCAGGGCTTCCCGCACCGCATCCATGATCTCGATCGCGTCCTGTTCGTTCACGAGACGGCCACCGCTGAACGGCACGCGGGTGCCATCCAGCACGATCTCCTCGAGCTGATCCAGTTGATCCAGCACGGAGGTGAGCTGCGCCTCGGTCATCACACCTGGTCGGGGGATGTCCGATTAAAGAGCCTGGCCAGATCCTTGGCCACTCCCGGCGGCACCATGTGGGCCACAGGACCGCCAAAACGGGCCACTTCCTTCACCACGGAGCTGCTCAGAAAGCTGTGGGCTGTGGCCGTGGCCATGAACAGGGTTTCCAGCTGCGGCGCCAGGCTCTTGTTGG
>JBIIQU010000280.1:0-2626 GCA_044341905.1 Vulcanococcus sp.
CCCTGGCCCGGCTCGATCTCGATCGGCGCCGGCGCCTTGGCATGGTGGAGGCCATCTGGGGCGAGCACAAGAGTGCCGAGCAGATCGCGGGCATCCTGCGCCGTCTGCAGGCCGCCGGCGAACTGGCTCTGGTCACTCGGGTGACAGCCAGCAAGGCCAACGACGTGGAAAACCTGCTGCAGGCCAGCGCAGCAGCCGAGGGGCTCGTCTTTCACAGCACCTGCCGCTGCCTGACCCAGGGGCAGCCTCCGGCAGCCCGGGCCAGCGCCGGCACGGCCGTGGTGCTGAGCGGTGGCACCAGCGACCTGCCCGTGGCCGCCGAAGCGGAACTGGCTCTGCGCTGGCATGGCATTGCCACCGAGCTGGTGATCGATGTGGGAGTAGCGGGGCTGCATCGCCTGCTGGCGCAACTCGACCGGCTGCGCGATGCCCGGGTGCTGATCGCCTGCGCGGGCATGGAAGGGGCCCTGCCCACGGTGCTCGCCGGGCTGGTACCGCAACCGGTGATCGGCGTGCCGGTGAGCGTGGGCTACGGCGTGAGTGCGGGGGGGACGGCCGCCCTACACGGCATGTTGGCCAGCTGCGCTCCCGGGATCACGGTGGTGAACATCGACAACGGCTACGGGGCCGCCATGGCGGCGCTGCGGATCCTGGGTCTTCCCGCTAGCCATGGGGACGCAGGGGGCTGCTGACGGGGCGCTCAACCTCGAGAACGGCCTGAACCCACAGGCGCATGGAATGGGGCAGACGCCCCTGCTCATAGCGGGTGAGAGCCTCCAGCAGCACCGGGGTGTTGACCCACTCGGGCGAGCGCGGAGCCATCGGAGCCAGGCATCTGGGCTGCAGTGTGCGTACTCAGCGCGGAGGCGGCAAGGGGTTGGAACCGCCGGTGGGTGGTCTGGGTGGTCTTCAGTTTTCAGCACCCTTGCGGCCGAGCCAAAGCAGCTCGCGCCCCCTCTCTTCACTCTCCACCGCATGGAGATGGGAGACGAGGGCATCCAGATCGCTACCGGCGAGTTCGCCATTCGCCTGCCATTTCATGGCACGGGGTTCTGGACGGCGAACGGAATGACCCACTGAGCGGAGCTGAATTTAAAGGTTTAACGACCCTACGGAAGCAACCCTTCGAAAACAGGACACCAAGACACAGAACGGCAGAAGAGTTCCTTAAGTTCCGCAAATCTGTGGCCAATCAGTAGGCCATGGGCAGGAAATCTTCAGAGATGCTTGAGATCGGGGTAGGCCGTGAGCAGCTCCTCGGTGCTCAGCACATCGCCGGCGCCTTCGGGCTGCCAGATCACCTCGAGGGCCAGCAGATCGTTGGAGGGCACCGAGCCGATCACCCGCAGGGCCTCGCGCAGCTCCTCGGAGCCCGAGAGGGGCTTGAGCGCAACCCGGCTGCGGCTAGCCACCAGCACGGTCACGGCGATGAAATCACTGGTGGCATCGGCCGCACCCGCAGCCGTGGGGCCCTCGCTGAGCCGCTTGCCAGCCACATTGCTGGTCACCTCGCTGCGCAGCTTGCTGCGCTCGGTCATGGAGAGGCGGTTGAAGGTGGCTTCGGCCGCGTTGAAGGGCACTTGCCCCACCTCGGCGTTGGCGTACACCCAGAGATCGGGATGACGCAGCAGGGCCAGGGTGGTGTCCTGTAGAACCCGCTGAAGGCCCGCATTGGTGCTGGTGTCAGCACTGGCGGCAAGGCCGCGCAGATCAGCCTGGAGCTCCTTGGCTGAGGCCAGCAGCCCCACCTGCAACTGGGCGATGGCCACGGGGCCATCGGGGCGGTATCCAGCCAGCTCGCCGCCATCGCCGCGGGAGGGAAGAGCCGTGCCACCACCGCGCAGGGCATTCACCAGCAGCCCCACCACCGCCATCAGGATCAGGAAGCCAAACAGGCCGCCACCACCGCCAAAAAAGAAGGGAACGATGAAGGGAAAGCCGATGCCACCGCCGCCGTAACCGCGCTGCACGCCCCCGCCATAACCACCGCCGTAGTTGCCGCGATAACTGCCGCCACCGCCGCTGTAGCTGCGGGGCATCGAGGGAGCGGAGCGGAAACTGCCACCGCCGATGCGGCCGCCACTGGCCGCAAGCGTGGGCTTGGGAATGGCCAGAAGCACCGCGAGCACAGCGGGCACCATCAGCGCACTGCAAACGCGGCGCAGCAGCTGGGACGGACGGTTGGAGAGCAAGGCCGCAGCCCAATCAGTTAGGGGGAAATCTAGGAACCGCCCCCAACAATGGTGACCACCTCGATCCCATCGGCTTCCCGTACCGGCTGCTGCGGCCAGCGATGCCTCGGCAGAATCTCACCGTTGAACTCCACCACCACCAGCTGGGGCCTATAGCCGAGGTGCTCCAACACGGCCTGCAGGGTCAACCCCGCCGGGCAGCGGGCTTCTTCGCCATTGAGGCGCAGGGTGATGGTGTCGCTCATGAGCTGGTGCTGGCGGCGCGGTCGTCCAACAGCTGCAACAGTTCGCGGGTGGCCGCAGCCGGATCCTGGGCCTCGGTGATGGCCCGCACCACCGCCACCCGCTGAGCCCCGGTGGCCTGTACGGCCCCCAGGTTGGCTGCCTCGATGCCACCGATGGCAAAGAAGGGAATGGGGCTGTACGCCACCGCC
>JBIIQU010000281.1:0-2624 GCA_044341905.1 Vulcanococcus sp.
GGCTTTTGGGCTGAGAGAGCAGGCCCTGACTGAAACGCCCCCTGATGGATTCGAACCATCGACCGGCTGCTTAGAAGGCAGCTGCTCTATCCAGCTGAGCTAAGGGAGCTGGGGGTGCTGCTGTGGCAGCGAGCCCATTCTGGCAGTCCAGATCTGGTGCCCTTGCCTGGAAGGGCTTCTATGGTGGTGTGCTGCGCACCATTTGCCCAATGCCGGCTCCCAGGCTCACGGACAGCCAGAAAGAGGAGCTTGTTGCTCGCTACCGGCAGGGGGAAACGGCCCAGGCCCTGGCGGAGGCCTACGGCTGCAGCCCCAACACGGTGAGTCGGGTGGTGAAGGCAGCCCTGGCCCCCGAGGAGCTTGCCGCCCTCAAGCAGCAGCGAGGCCGTGGGGCTTCTGTTGCCAGCCCTGCCCCTGCCGAACCCCCAGTGACCCCAGTGGCCGCGGCTCTGGATGGCACTGACTTGGACACCGCCGCCTCAGATGGCGCCGCTCCCGACGACGTTGGGGTGTTGGCCATCGACGATGCCGATGACTTTGGCGATGACGGCCTCGACGACGACAGCAGCGACGACGGGGACTTCGGCGATGCCTTTGTGGCGATCCCGGTTGGCATCGCCATCGAGGAGCGAGCTTCGGCGGCTCCGCAACCCCTCACCACCGGCGCCCTTCCTGTGAGCGTCTACATGCTGGTGGACAAAACCGTGGAGCTCCAGGCCAAGCCCCTCAAGGACTTTCCCGAACTGGGGCTGCTGCCCGAGGACGAGCAGGAGCGACAGGCGTTGATGCTCTACTCCAATCCCCGCCAGGCCAAGCGCCAGTGCGGCCGCACTCAGCGGGTGATCAAAGTGCCCGATAGCGGGGTGCTCGAGCGCACCTCCTCCTATCTGCTGGCCCAGGGGATCACCCGGCTTGTGGTGGAGGGCGGATCCCTCTACGCCATCCCGGGCAGCTGAGGGTCATGCGCCGCAGGCGGGTTCTCGGCGCTGCCCTCGTGGTGATGCTCGCCGGCGTGGTGAGCGCCTGTGATCCCCTCCCGGGGCGGCTGCGCACCGATCCTCCAGGCACGGCCTTCAACGCCACCACCTCCCGCTGGCGGGTGTCCTCCTCCACGGGGGCCTACGGCATCACCCGGCAGGTGAGCACGGGGCTGAACCGTTTCGCGTTTACCGAAACCTGGTTTGCAGGCAAACAGAAGCTCACCGCCGTGGGTGCAGCCAGCTACGAACCCACCACCCAGATCAACATTTACCAATACAGCAAGCCCCCCGGCGTGGTGGTGGCTCGCACCCAGGAGGGGTATGAGGAGCTGATGACGGAGGACACCGTGCTGGCCAGCACCCTGCCCCAGTTCAAGGTGGGCGAGAAGCTCACCTACTCGTTGAGGCCTTGATCGCCTCGGGGCAGTAGCAGTGCCGTGGCGCTGCCCCCCGTAATCACCCCCACCACCAGGGCGATGCCCACCAGGAAGCCCGTGGGCAGCTCTGCGGTGCGCCCGAACCCCAGATTCAGGCTGGCCCGTTGGTTCAGGTTCTGAGCCCCGAGGCAGAGGATCAGCAGCAGCAGCACACCACCGCCAAGGCTGGTGAGCAGCAGGCGCAGGCGCAGCAGCATCAGCTCGGCTCCGGGTGGTGCAGCAGAGCGTAGAGCTCCCGCTTGGGTACGCCCGTTTCCTTCGCCAGCTGCTTGGCGGCATCGCTGCTGCTCAGCCCGGCGGCCACCCGTTGCTCCAGCTGAGCGCGTAGCTCCGTATCACTGGGACGTTCCTGGGGGGTGGGCGCTGCTCCCCCCAGCACCAGCGTGAATTCCCCCTGGGGTGCGGTGTGGCGGAAGTGCTCGAGGGCGGCGCTCACCGTGGGGCCCACCTGCTGTTCATGGCGCTTGGTGAGTTCGCGGGTCACCGCCAGGGGGCGATCGCCGAGTTCAGCGAGCAGGTCTGTCAGGAGATCCAGCAGGCGATGGGGTGCCTCGAACAACACGATGGTGCGTGCTTCGCTGGCCAGCTCCTGCAGACGCAGGCGGCGTTGCTGGGCCTTGGGGGGCAGGAACCCCTCGAAGCAGAAGCGGCCGCTGGGCAAGCCGCTGCTCACCAGGGCGGTGGTGGCCGCGCAGGGGCCGGGCACGCAGATCACGGTGCGCCCGGCGGCGCGGGCGGCCGCCACCAGCGCCTCGCCGGGATCCGAGATGCCCGGCAGGCCGGCATCGCTGATCACCGCCACGGATTCGTCGGCTTCTAACGCCTCCAGCAGTTCTGGTATGCGGGCGGTCTGGTTGTGTTCATGGAAACTCACCAGCCGGTTCTTGATGCCCAGGTTGTGGAGCAGCAGGCCGCTGCGGCGCGTGTCCTCGCAGGCGATGCGGCCGGCGCCCTCGAGCACCCTGCGGGCCCGGGGCGAGAGATCGCCTGTGTTGCCGATGGGGGTGCCCACCAGATAGAGCACGCCTGCAGCCGGTTCTTCGCCCTGCATCACAATGCCCCTTTGCCGTCTCCATGATGCTTGCCGGGATCCCTGAGGAGACCCTGCTGCTGGAGCTGCGCCGGCTGAGCTGGGGTGCCGCCGACATCCTGCTGGCCTACGGCCGCGGTGAGCAGCCCCCCTACGGCTTTCCGCCGGCCCTGAGCG
>JBIIQU010000282.1:0-2611 GCA_044341905.1 Vulcanococcus sp.
ACAAGACGTCGGCAGCATGGGGCCATCGACGGGCCCTGGCCCTGCGACGCCAACCGCCCGCACGAGCGTGAGATCCCAGACCACAAGCGTGCTCCAGCCCCACGCAGCTTCCTGGTGGCGTTGCGCTGCAGGCTGGCTGCTGGCTCTCTCCCTGACACTCCTCCTGGCATGGCCCCAGGCCTCTGAGGCAGCCACACCGCTACCCACTCCGCCGCGGCTCGTCCCCGTGTCCGTGTCGATGGATGTGGACAACGTCTACGGCTTCTCCTCCCGTGACAAGACCTACACGGTGGAAGGCACCCTGCGGGTGACAGCGCCGGAAAGAGAGATGCGGCAGTGGCTCACAGCCGGACTCGATCCGATCAGCCTGCTGCGCTTTCAGAACATGGTGCAGCCATGGAACTCTGCAGTGGAGCCAACCAGCGGCGCGATCCGTGTGGGGAGCAATCTGGGCAAGGATTATCGCTTCAACGGCAGTTTTTATTCTGACGAGATCGACTATCGCAGCTATCCCTTTGGCGCCCTGCCATTGAGGCTCCACCTGGCACCTGATCCGAGTTTCCCCGCAGCCATTGCCGACCCACCAGCCATTCGCCTGGAGGCCATCCAAGAGGGCTCCGGCGTCAGCAAGCGCACCAACATGAATGGCTACAAACTCACCAACTGGCGCTACTACAACGAGACCGAAGGGGTCAAAATGGAGCTCACCTACCAGCCAATTGGCTGGGCAGCCCTGGTGAAGTGGCTGTTGCCCCTAGCCATCACGATGACCGTGATGCTGCTCACCCCCAATCTGCGCTCCAGCTTCAGCTCAGAGCGCCTCGCCATTCCACCAGTCGTCCTGCTGACGTTGGTGTTCATGCAACAGGCCTACCGCGACAGCCTGCCTTCGCTGCCCTACCTCACAGTGCTCGACGCCTTGTATGCGTTTTCCTATCTGGTGACACTGATCTTTTTCTGCGAATTCATCTGGTGCGCGAACGTCATGGATCGGTACGCCACCGGCAACACCGCTCCGATGGAACGGCGGGCGGAGCGACTGGAGGTGTTGCTCCAACTGGCAAGCCTGGGGGGCTATGCCGTGTTGCTGATATGGGCCTGGGCCCAGCGGTGATCCGCCCCTCAACGGCTGAAGGCTCTCGAAACGACGCGCAACCTCAGCCCTTCACGGCATCGCCGCTGGCACTGGGCAGGATGTAGCGCTGCAGCCCAATGAAGAGCACCAGCACCGGCAGGATCGACACCACCGATCCCGCCGCCACCAGCCGCCAGTCAAGCGAGAAGCTGCTGGCCAACTGCTGCAGGCCCAAGGGCAGGGTGTAGAGCTTGGGGTCGTCGAGGATCACCAGGGGCCAGAGGAAATCACTCCAGGTGCCGATGAACACAAACATCGCCAGGGTGATGAGATCAGCGCGGGCGGCGGGAATCATCACGTTCCACCACTCCCCCACGGGGGTGCAGCCATCGATGCGGGCCGCTTCCTCCAGCTCCACCGGCACGCCGGCAAAACTCTGACGCAGCAGAAAGATGCCGAAGGCCGTGGCCGCCTGGGGCAGGATCAGGGCCCAGAGGGTGTTGCGCAAGCCAAGCTGCACCATCAACAGGTAGAGCGGGATCATCACCACCTGGAAGGGGATCAGGATCGTGGCCACCACTAGGGCCAGCACCAAGCCCCGGCCGGCGAAGCGCATCCTGGCCAGCGGATAGGCCGCCAGGGAGCAGAACAGGAGGTTGGCCAGCACCGCCAGCCCGCTCACGATGCTGCTGTTCACGATGTACCCCAGCATGGGGTTATCGCGGAACAAGCGCCCGTAGGCCTCAAGGCTGGGCTGGCTGGGCAGCAGGGCCGGCGGCGTGGTGAAGATGTCCTCGGCGGGGCCCTTCAGGGAGGTGCTCACCAGCCAGAACAGGGGCACCAGCATGGCCAGGGCCACCAGCAGTAACAGCGCCAATTGCAGGGCGCTGGCCGCAAGGCGGCGGGATCGCCCGCTGGAGGGTTCGCTCATAACGGAAAACTCTCGGACCGGCTCAGAGCCGGGGTCGGTCGGCGGGCGCCAGATCCCCCACCGGCAAGGGCCCCTTCTGGGGATGCAGGGGCGTGCGCTGGCTGCCGGCCACCAGGCGGTTGAGGGCATTCACGAAGGCCTGGGCCGCCGCCACCACGATGTCGGTGTCGGCGGCATGGCCGGAATAGAGCACCCCATCGGCCCGTAGGCGGATGGTCACCTCGCCCATGGCATCAATGCCCTCGGTGACGCTCTTCACCGAGAACTCCACGAGCTCATTCGGCACCCGCGCCAGCTGGTTGAGGGCCTGACAAACCGCATCCACGGGCCCAGTACCGATGGCGGCCTCTGTGAGCTCTGCTCCATCGCTGTTCACCAGGGTGACGGTGGCCGTGGGTTGCAGGTTGGTGCCCGTACTCACCTGCACCAGCTTGAGGCTGTAGGCGGCCTCATCCTGCTGTTGCACCTGCTCACTCACAATCGCCTCGAGGTCGCGGTCGGAGATCTCGCGCTTGCGATCCGCCAGCTCCTTGAACCGGGCGAAGGCGTCATCGAGGGCCTGGCGCTCGAGCGTGTAGCCCAGCTCCTCCAAACGAGCCCGAAAG
>JBIIQU010000283.1:0-2609 GCA_044341905.1 Vulcanococcus sp.
GTGGGGGTGCCGGCCCTCCGAGCCGCCGTGATCAACGGCCTGGCCAAAGGCGATGGCCGCCTCTCCGCCATCGGCTTCCTCAAGGCCTACCCCACCGACGAGATGGAAGTGAGCATTCCGGCGTTGCTGGCCGTGCTGAAAAAAGCCAGCTCCGTGAGCGAGTTGGTGAAATTCTTCTCCGAATCCCCCCTCGACGGTCTACGGGGTTCCCAGGGCCAGGCCGGCAACGCTCCAGCTCAGAAACAGGGCTCCTGATCCGGGTTGAAACCTGCGCCGTAGATTCGGCTCCAGACTTCCCCTGCGCCCGTGCCCCTGCTGCCCTTCAGACGCCGCCCGGCCATGCAGGACTGGCCGGGCCTGATCGAGGGCTACCGCCGCTGGCTGCCGGTGTCGGACAAGACACCCGTGATCACCCTGCGCGAGGGGGCCACGCCGCTGATCCCGGCACCGGTGATCGCCGAGCGCATCGGCAAGGGCGTGAAGGTATTCCTCAAATACGACGGCCTCAACCCCACGGGCTCCTTCAAGGACCGGGGCATGACCATGGCCATCAGCAAGGCCAAGGAAGCGGGCTCAGAGGCGGTGATCTGCGCCAGCACGGGCAACACCTCAGCCGCCGCGGCCGCCTATGCCCGCCGCGGCGGCATGCGGGCCTTCGTGCTGATCCCCGATGGCTACGTGGCCCAGGGCAAGCTGGCCCAGGCCCTGCTCTATGGCGCCGAGGTGCTGGCGGTGAAGGGCAACTTCGACCGGGCCCTGGCGATCGTGCGCGAGGTGGCTGAGCAGTATCCGGTGACCCTGGTGAACTCGCTCAACCCCTACCGGCTGCAGGGGCAGAAAACCGCCGCCTTCGAGGTGGTGGATGCCCTGGGCGAAGCCCCGGACTGGCTGTGCATCCCCGTGGGCAACGCCGGCAACATCAGCGCCTACTGGATGGGCTTCAACGAGTACAAGGCGGCCGGCCACAGCCGGCGGCTGCCACGAATGATGGGCTTCCAGGCCGCTGGATCCGCCCCCCTGGTGCTGGGCCACACGGTGGAGCATCCCGACACCATTGCCACCGCGATCCGGATCGGCAACCCGGTGAACCGGGAGAAGGCCCTGGTGGCCCGCAGCGAGAGCAACGGCGATTTCATGGCCGTGACGGACGCCGAAATCATCGACGCCTACAAGCTGCTGGGCAGTGGAGAGGGGGTGTTCTGCGAACCCGCCAGTGCCGCCTCCGTGGCCGGCTTGATCAAGCGGCGCGATGAGGTGCCCGCCGGCGCCACGGTGGTGTGCGTGCTCACGGGCAATGGCCTCAAGGACCCCACCACCGCCATTGAGCACAACGATTCCAAGTTCCACACGGGGCTCGACCCTGACACCGCCACGGTGGCCCAGGTGATGGGCTTCTAAGGCCCGAGGCTTCAGCCGCCACAGAACACCCGATCAGCCCCGCAGTGCCAAGCACTGCGGGGCTTTTTGCTGGCTCCAACCACGAAGACAGCTCACAACCACCCTAAAAACCGTCTGTCCACAACCTGGGGAAAGAGGGCCCAGCAACCCGGGAAAACCACAGGCCAAAACGAGCCGCCGATCGAGCCTCGTTTTCCCCAGCACCGGGAAACCGTGGAAAAGCGGGAACCAGCCAAAAGTCCGTTGGCGTTTTCCGCAGCCTGAGGAAACAGAAACCCTGTGATTGCAGTGGCTTTACTGGGTTTTACCTGTTTTCCGCAGGGCCTACGACTACGGATTTAGGTTTTGATCTAAGAGAATCCAAATCCGTTAAGCAGCAGGTTGGGGAACGCGGGGAATCCGTTCGTTCAGGCCCGTTGCGCTTCGGGGCGGCTTGTGGAAGCGTGGGGGGCCGTTCCGGTACGCCATGAAGCTGGTCTGCTCCCAGGCCGAACTCAATGCCAGCCTTCAGCTGGTGAGCCGGGCTGTGGCAGGTCGTCCCACCCACCCGGTGCTGGCCAACGTGCTGCTCACGGCCGATGCCGGCACGGGCCGCCTCAGCCTCACCGGGTTTGATCTGAGCCTCGGCATCCAAACCAGCCTGTCCGCCTCGGTGCAGAGCAGTGGTGCGATCACCCTGCCGGCTCGCCTGTTCGGTGAAATCGTGTCGCGGATGCCCGGCGACAGCCCCATCACCCTCAGCTGGGAAGACGGCAGCGAGCAGGTGGAGCTGACCAGCCAGTCGGGCAGCTACCAGATGCGTGGCATGCCGGCCGACGACTTCCCCGAGCTGCCCCTGGCCCAGAGCAGCACGCCGATCAAGTTGGATCCCGAGGTGCTCGTGAAGGGCCTGCGGGCCACCTTGTTCGCCAGCAGCGGCGATGAGGCCAAGCAACTGCTCACCGGTGTGCACCTGGGCCTCGACGAGCAGGGCCTGGAGTGCGCGGCTACCGATGGCCACCGCCTGGCGGTGCTGCGCTTGCAGAACACGGGCGCCGGTGAAGGCAGCGTGGATGTCACCGTGCCAGCCCGCTCCCTACGGGAACTGGAGCGGCTGCTCTCGGCTCGCTCCGGCGGCGATCCGGTGAGTTTGTTCTGTGATCGCGGCCAGGTGGTGTTCCACTGGGCCGATCAAGTGCTCACCAGCCGCAGCCTCGATGGCGCCTACCCCA
>JBIIQU010000284.1:0-2599 GCA_044341905.1 Vulcanococcus sp.
CAGCCAGCCCTGGCCCTCGGCATCGAAATCGAAGCTGAAGTCCTCCTCCAGCACTGGTTCGGGCGGAAAGGTCTGGGCTTCAAGCACCTCCGCTTTAAGGCTCACCAGCACCGAAGCGGCCAGGAATGCCTCGCTGGTTTCGGCCAGATCCTGCTCGTAGCTCCCGCCAGATTGGCGGTGCATGGCCGCCACCAGCTTCGGCACTTCAATGCGCTGGCGCAGTTGGTCGAGGAAGCCGTCCACGACGGCAATCACATCCACATCCCAGGGATCGAGATCCCCTCGTTCCGCCGCATCCTGCAGCAGCCGGATGGCGAGCCTTGCACCCCCTTCGGCCACTGGTCTGCGCGTACTTCACTGAAGCTACCGGCTCTGGGCCGCCAAAACCAGGGGGCTGGCCCTGCCGCTTCAGACCACCTCAGCAGCCTGGGAGGAGCTCTCCCCCGCGGCGGGCAGCAGGCCCAGCTGGGCATCCACCGTGGCGCGGTAGCGCTGGAGGTCGTCCTCCAGTTCGCGGATCCGCACCTGTTGAGCCTCCATGGCGGTGGGATCCACCTGGCTCTCCACCCGCTTCACCACACCGGTCCACACCGCGAACACCCAGGCCGCGGTGGCGCCTACGCCCCCCACCACCAGCAGCAACGCTGCCAGGGGAAGGGTGAAACTCACCCCTGGCAGAAACCGCACCGTGGTGGCGGCGGTGTTTTCCAGCGTGAACATTACGGTCGCCAGACCGAAGCTGAAGATCAGCAGGAAGTTGAGCTGCTTCATGGCTCAGGGCCGCATGGGCTGCGCATCAGAGCGTAAGGACAGAGCGGGTCTTCTGCACAGGCCGGCAACGGGCTGCAGATGTTCGTTACCCCTGGCGATCCAGGGGCTGGAGCTCAGCCCAGGGCCGGGGCCTGCAGCAGGGCCGGCGGCAGCAGCTCGGCCATGGGCGAACGGCGGATCAGGGCGTTGGCGGGAGGGTGAATCACCTTGGCCATGGCGCTGTTCTCCCGCTGCACCAGGGCTTCAATGGAGGCCCTGTAGCTGTCGGTCATGATCCGGGGATAGAGGCCGATGCCGATGATCGGCACCAGCAGGCAGCTGATCACGTAGATCTCGCGGGGTTCGGCATCCACCAGATGGGTGTGGGAGGCCAGCTCGGCATTTTCCTTGCCGAAGAAGATCTCCCGCAGCATGGAGAGCAGGTACACCGGTGTGAGGATCACCCCGATGGCCGCCAACACGGCCATCACGATGCGGAAGCTGAGCGAGTAGGCCTCGCTAGTGGCGAAGCCCACGAACACCATCAGCTCGGACACGAAGCCGCTCATCCCGGGCAGAGCCAGGGAGGCCAGGGAGCAGATGGTCCAGAGGGCGAACATCTTGCGCATCTTCTGGCCCACCCCACCCATCTCATCGAGCTGCAGGGTGTGGGTACGGTCGTAGGTGGCACCCACCAGGAAGAACAGCGAAGCACCGATCAGGCCGTGGCTGATCATCTGCAACATCGCGCCACTGGTGCCCAGATCACTGAAGCTGCCGATGCCGATCAGCACAAAGCCCATGTGACTGATCGAGCTGTAGGCAATCTTGCGCTTGAGGTTGCGCTGGGCAAACGAGGTGAGGGCGGCGTAGATGATGTTCACCACCCCCAGCACCACCAGCAGCGGTGCGAACTGGGCATGGCCTTCGGGCAGCAGCTGCACGTTGAAGCGCAGCAGGGCGTAGCCGCCCATCTTCAGCAGGATCCCGGCCAGCAGCATGTGCACTGGCGCCGTGGCTTCACCATGGGCATCGGGCAGCCAGGTGTGCAGTGGCACGATCGGCAGTTTCACGCCGAAGGCGATCAGCAGGCCGGCGTAGGCGAAGAGCTGGAACTTCGTGGAGAAGTCCTTGGCCATCAGGGCCGTGTATTCGAAGGTGGGTGCCCCACCGCCGTGGAAGGCCATGGCCAGGCCCACGATCAGGATGAACAGGGAGCTGCCTGCCGTGTAGAGGATGAACTTGGTGGCGGCGTACTGGCGCTTTTTGCCGCCCCAGATGGCCAGCAGCAAGTACACCGGCAGCAATTCCAGCTCCCAGGCCAGGAAGAACAGCAGCATGTCCTGCACGGCGAACACGGCGATCTGGCCGCCATCCATGGCCAGCAGCAGGAAATAGAAGAGCTTCGGCTTGAAGGTCACCGGCCAGGCGGCCAGGGCGGCCAGGGCGGTGATGAAACTGGTGAGCAAGATCAGGGGCATCGAGATGCCGTCTGCCCCAACCGACCAGGCCAGGCCCAGGTCTGGCAGCCATTGCCAGCGCTCCACCATCTGCAGCCCCTCCACGGAGGGGTCGTAGCCGTTGAGGTAACCCCCCACCGTGATCAGGAAGGTGATCAGGGCCACGCCCAGGGCAAACCAGCGCACCTGCTTGCCATCGCCCTTGTCAGGCACGAACGGGATGCAGAGCGCCGCTGCGATCGGAAACAGGATCGAGGCGCTCAGCCAGGGGAACGCCGTGCTGCTGCTCTGGGCCAGCGTTGCGCCCTGGGTTACCGCGAAGTCCAACGCCACAGGCAGGCTCAAGGGTCTGGCCGGAGTTTAGAAATCCTGATCAGAACTGAACTCTG
>JBIIQU010000285.1:0-2593 GCA_044341905.1 Vulcanococcus sp.
TCCGCGTCAGGCAGGGGGCCATCCAGCAGGACCACTTCGCCGTTGAAGAAGTCCGCCAGTCGCCTGGCCTTGTCGTCGATCAGCTCCGGTTGGCCTGGCCTGGGAGGCTCCGCCATTGGCGCAGGCGGCGCGGTAGGGACAGGCTGAGGCGCAGCAGGCTTCGCGGCGGCGGCGGGGGTGTTCTGAACCGGTTCGGGTGATGCTTCTGGCGCCGGCACCGGAGCTGGGGGCGGCAGGGGCGCCGGCTTGCTGGGGGCCGCCGTGGCGGGAGCGGTTGCCATCACGGCCCCCCCCGACCCCTCCAACACCACCTGCCGCGGACTGCCGAGGGCCGTGTGGACCGCCTTTTCCAGCAACGGCAGCCGGCTCTGCACCATGGCCATCCAGTTGCCGGCCACCTGCACCACGGCCCGCTGTTGGTCGAGCCGCGCCAGCACGGCTTGCTGGGACAGCAGCATTCGCGTGGAGGGCAGTTCCAGCCCCGCCAGGATCTGCTGCCAGAGCTCCTGGAGGTTGGGGGTGCTGGCCTCTCCGTTGGTGTCCGCTGGGGTGGCCTCCGCAGGAGCTGCCGCTGCGGTGGTGTTCAGGGCGGGCTCCGGCGCGGGTTTCGGTGCGGGCTCCGCTTGGGGCTTTTGCCCGGCTTCCGGCACGGGTGTGGACACTGGCACTGCAGCTGCGACCGGCGCAGACGCCGCTGCAGGCACCGCGGTGATGCGGGGGGCTGCCGCCTGGGCCTCGGCCAGCAGACCGAGCAGCAGCACCTCCAGCCACAGCCGCGGCTGAACGCTCTGGCGCAGCTGCTGTTCGCTGCCCTTGAGCTGGGCCTGCCACTGCAGCAGGCGCGCCTTGCCGATGCTGCGGGCCAGGGCTGGTAAGTGCGGCCGGAACTGGGGCGAAAAACTGGTGAGCTCCAGCCGATCCGGGGCCACTCCCGCCAACACCAGATCCCGCAGGAGTCCGGCCAGGCCCTGGAGCACGGCGCCGGGTTCGCGGCCCCGCTCCAGCAGTGTGCGGATGGCCTCAATCACCCCCATGGGTTCGCTGCTGGCCAGGGATTCCGCCAGCTGCAGCAGCTCCTGCTCCGGCACGGCTCCCACCAGGTCCCACACCGCCTGCGGCTCGATCGGCGCCGGCAGCAGGCTGAGCTGATCCAGCAGGCTCTCAGCATCCCGAAGGCCCCCCTGGGCCCGCTGGGCCACCACGTGCAGGGCTTCGGCGCTGATGCCGATCTGTTCCTGCTCGGCGATCCAGGTGAGGTGGTGCTCGAGGGCGTCGAGCGGAATGCGCCGGAAATCAAACCGCTGGCAGCGGCTGAGGATGGTGGGCAGCACCCGCTGGGGGTCGGTGGTGGCGAGCACGAACACCACCCGCGGCGGTGGCTCTTCGAGGGTCTTGAGCAGGGCGTTGAAGGCCGCCGTGGAGAGCATGTGGCACTCGTCCACCACGTACACCTTCCAGCGGGCCTGCACCGGCGCGAAGCGCGATCGCTCGATCAGCTCGCGGATGTTGTCGACGCCGGTGTTGGAGGCGGCATCGATCTCGATCACATCGAGGGCATTGCCAGCGGCGATGGAGGTGCAGAGTTCACAGCTGCCGCAGGGCTCCGGCGTGGGCCCCTCGCTGGCGATGCAGTTGAGCGAGCGGGCCAGGATGCGGGCGCTGGAGGTTTTGCCCGTGCCCCGCGGACCACTGAACAGATAGGCCGGCGCGATGCGGTTCTGGCGCAGGGCGTTGCCCAGGGTGGCGGCGATGGCCTCCTGGCCCACCAGCTGATCGAAGCGCTGGGGCCGGTACTTGTGATGGAGAGGCTGGTAGGCGGAACGCATGGCTGGGCTCATGGGTCGCTACGCCGAATGTGGAGGCTACTGGTCCCGGCTCTCCTCCAGCAGTCGCTCCAGTTTCAGTTCCATGTCCTCCACTTCACTCAGTTGGTCGGCGAGGGTCTGGGCAGCGAGCCTCAGGGCCCCGAACTGGTCGTCGCCCCAGCGGGCCTCCGCCCTGGCCAGCTCCTGTTCCAGCTTCTCCTGCAGCTTCAGCCGCAGGCCATCGAGCTGTTCGAGGCTCTTGCGGGCCAGTGCCTTGCCCTGTTCCAGGTGTTGGCCATCGAGCTGGATGCCCTTGCGCAACAGCAGGCGCGCGCCGGTGAGCACCGCCGCCGGCACGAACTGGCCCAAGGCGAGGGCGCCGAGGCTGCCGGTGTGGAGCCAGCCCTCCACCTGGGCACTGCGGTGCCGGCCGGTCTTGCACCAGTGGGCGAAGTGCTCGCAGTTGTTGAACAGCAGGTTGTAGTTCTGTTCCCCCAGCCGGCCCATGGCGCGCCTGAGGGTGAGGCCTGGCGCTGAGCAGGGTTCGGTGTAGGTCACCACGCTCACGGCCTCGCCGCGGCTGAAGTCGGAGGTGGAGCTGCGCAGGATCTCGCGGCCCTCGAGGTAGTGGGCCACGCTGCCGTCGCCCAGGTCGATGCCGTGGTGATTGAACAGCCCGTGCTGGCGGGGAACCTGCAGGTGATCAGCGGCGGCCATGGGCCAGGCAGAGACGTTGGATTGAGGCTCTCGCCGGCGCTACCGGGGTGGCAAGGGCGGCCGCAGGTCGG
>JBIIQU010000287.1:0-2592 GCA_044341905.1 Vulcanococcus sp.
CATCGAAGAAGCCCAGCAGGCTGTTGCTCTTCTCGGTGCTGGCCAGATAGAGGGCCGCCTGGGCCATGGGGTACAGCCCTTCAGGCAGGCCGACGCGCTCGAAGGCCGCGGCACAGGCCTCCACCACCACCATCGCCTGCGGGTCTGCCAGGCCGATGTCTTCTCCGGCAGAGATCAGCATGCGGCGGAAAATGAAGCGGGGGTTCTCGCCGGCCTCCACCATGCGCGCCAACCAGAACAGGGCTGCATCGGGATCGCTGCCCCGCAGCGATTTGATGAAGGCGCTGATGGTGTCGAAGTGGGCATCGCCCTGCTTGTCGTAGAGCACCGCCCGCTGCTGGATCGATTCCTCAGCGATGGTCAGATCAATGGCGATAGCGCCCTCTGCGTTGGGCGTCGTCGTCTCCACCGCCAGTTCCAGGGCATTGAGCAGGCTGCGGGCATCGCCTCCGGCCACGTCCACCAGGTGACGGCACGCATCGTCGCTGATCACCACCTCCCGGTTGCCATAGCCCCGTTCTGGATCGCGCAGGGCTCGCAGCAGCAGCTCCTGCAGATGGCGTGCCTCGAGGGGCAGCATCCGAAACAGCCGTGAGCGGCTCACGAGGGCTTTGTTCACCTCGAAGTAGGGGTTTTCGGTGGTGGCTCCGATCAGGGTCACGGTGCCGTTTTCCACCCAGGGCAGCAGGGCGTCCTGCTGGGCACTGTTGAACCGGTGCACCTCATCGATGAAGAGGATGCTGCGCAGGCCGTGAAGGTCGAGGCGGCGCTTGGCGTCATCCACCTCGGCGCGGAGCTCCTTCACGCCGGCGAGAACGGCGTTGAGGCTGCTGAAGTGGGCCCGGGTGCTGGCGGCGATGATCCGTGCCAAGGTCGTTTTCCCCACCCCTGGCGGGCCGTGCAGGATCAGGTTGCCCACGCGATCGGCGGTGATGGCTCGTCGCAGCAGGCGGCCCGGGCCAAGGATCTCGTCCTGGCCTTGAAACTCCTCCAGGGTGCGGGGCCGCATGCGGTCGGCCAGGGGGGCGAGCCCCTGACGCAACTGCTCACCGCGGTGGCTGAATAGATCGCTCACGCGGGTTGGGTGGGGAGATTCCCATCATCTGATGCGAACCACCGGAGTTTTGCACCAAGACCCGCTACTTTGCTCTGCAATGACTGATGCGATGTGCGGCGCGGCTTCCTTGCTCTTTCCCTGCCCCTCCTGCTGCTGACCGCCTGCGGTGGCAAGCCACCGGAGCGTTCAGCGTTGTCGGTTCAGGTCGAGTCGATCGGAGAGGCGGAGTTCAATCCCTCGATCGAGGTGATCAGTCAGCTCAGCTCCACCACTGATGTGGCCCTTCGTCCTGAAATCGATGGCCGGGTGGTGAAGATCCTGGTGAGCCAGGGACAGCGGGTGAAGGCGGGGCAACCCGTTCTGGTGCTCGACAACGTGCAGCAGAGCGCGCAGCTGGATGCCAGCAAGGCTGAGGCACTCAAGGATCGTTTCAACGCTCAACGCTACATTTTTCTGAACGAGCAGGGTGCAGTCTCCACCAAGCAACGTGATGAATATGTGACCCAGGCGATTCAGAGCCGCGATCAAGTGCGGGCGAATGCTGCCACGCTGGGATACAAATATGTGACTGCGCCGATCAGTGGCGAGATCGGTGATCTCGATACTGTGAAGATCGGGGATTATGTGCGTCAGGGCCAGGCGATCACTGGGATCGTCGATAACTCCAATCTCTGGACCCTGATGGACGTCCCTGCGACCCAGGCGCTGCAGGTCGCCATGGGGCAGAGCGTGCAGCTGACCACGCAGACCAACCCGCCGTTGAAAGGAACCGGAAAGGTGGTGTTCATCTCGCCCTACTTCGGAGTGAGTGGCAGCACCTCCTCGCCGAACACGGTGCTGGTCAAGGCTGCCTTCCCTAATCTCAATGGCACGCTCAAGACGGGCCAGTATGTGAAGAACCGGATCATCACCGGGAGTGCCATGGGCCTTTCGGTGCCGGTGACCGCCGTGCTGATGCAAGCCCAGCAGCCCTTCGTTTATAGGGTGCTACCGCTTTCCCAGGTACTCAACAAAATCAAGGCGTCTACGGTCATCCCGGAGAAGGAGAAAACCATGCTTCTGGCCCTGCCGCCAGCCACCTCCATTGTGGTGCAGACCACTGTGAAGCTGGGTCAGCTCCAAGACAACCGCTACCAGCTGATCTCAGGCCTTCAGAAGGGTGATCGGGTGGTGGTGAGCAATACTGCTCTGTTGCGCTCCGGGATGCCGGTGAAGGTTTCGGCCGCCGCTTCCCCGAGCCTCTGAGGACCTGTCATGTCGCTCTCCGATAATTTCATCAAGCGGCCGGTTCTCACCACCGTCTGCAGCATCCTGATTGTGCTGGTGGGGCTGATTGCTATCCCCACCCTTCCGATTGAAAACCTCCCCAATATTGCGCCACCCCAGATTCAGGTGACGGCCACTTATGGTGGCGCAAACTCATTGGTGACGGAGCAAGCTGTTACCAATGTGCTGGAACAGCAGATTAATGGTGTTCCGGGTGCTGCCTACATCTCATCGTTGACCACGAACACCGGCGCCAGCACGGTGAACGT
>JBIIQU010000286.1:0-2592 GCA_044341905.1 Vulcanococcus sp.
TGCGGGTGAAGGAAACCGACCGGCTGGCGGTGATGGCCCGTCAGCTGGGGGCCATGGGCGCGCGCATCGAGGAGTTCGCCGATGGCATGGCGATCCAGGGTGGCGTGGAGCTCCACGGCGCCGCCGTTGACAGCGAGACCGACCACCGCGTGGCCATGAGCCTGGCGGTAGCCGCCCAGATTGCGCGGGGCGCCACCAGCCTGGAGCGGGCAGAGGCGGCGGCCGTGTCCTATCCCACCTTCTGGGACGACCTTCAGCGCCTACAGGCCTGAGCCATGGGCGGCGCCTAGATTCCCGGCCAGTTACCGCTTCCCGCCGATGCTCGCCGTTGCCGTTCTGGCCGCAGGGAAGGGCACCCGCATGAAAAGCGTGCTGCCCAAGGTGCTCCAACCGCTGGCAGGCGCCACCCTGGTGGAGCGGGTGTTGGCCAGTTGCCGCCCCCTGAACCCGGAGCGTCAGCTGCTGATCGTGGGGCACCAGGCCGAGCGCGTGGAGGCGTCCCTGGCCAGCCATCCCGGCCTGGACTACGTGCTGCAGCAACCCCAGAACGGCACGGGTCATGCCGTGCAGCAGCTGCTCGAACCGCTCGCCGGGTTCCAGGGCGATCTGCTGGTGCTCAACGGCGATGTGCCCCTGCTGCGCGAGCAGACCATCCAGCAGTTGCTGACCCAGCACCGCGCCAGCGGCGCCGCCGTGACACTGCTCACCGCACGCCTGGCCGATCCCAGCGGCTACGGGCGCGTGTTCGCCGATGCGGCCGGCACCGTGTCCGCCATCGTGGAGCACCGCGATTGCAGTGAGGAGCAGCGGGCCAACACCCTCACCAACGCCGGCATCTACTGCTTCAACTGGCCGAAGCTGGCGGAGGTGCTGCCCAAGCTCACCACGGACAACGACCAGGGCGAGCTCTACCTCACCGACACCGTGGCGATGCTCAGCCCGGCCATGCACCTGGAGGTGGCCGATGCCGAGGAGATCAGCGGCATCAATGATCGGATTCAGCTGGCCCAGTGCGAGGCCGTGCTGCAGGACCGGCTGCGCAAGCACTGGATGGCCGAAGGGGTGACCTTCGTGGATCCCTCCAGCTGCACCCTCAGCGATGGCACCCGCTTTGGCCGCGATGTGGTGGTGGAGCCACAGTGCCATTTCCGCGGCAACACCAGCATTGGCGATGGCTGCCACATCGGCCCCGGTTCTCTGCTGGAGAACGCCCAGGTGGGCACTGGCGTGGAGGTGCTCTACTCCGTGGTGCGGGAGGCCAGCGTGGGCGACCACTGCAGCATCGGCCCCTTCGCCCAGCTGCGGCCTGGCGCGGAGCTAGCCGAAGACTGCCGGGTGGGCAACTTCGTGGAGATCAAACAGAGCCAGATCGGCGCCGGCTCCAAGGTGAATCACCTCAGCTACATCGGCGATGCCGACCTGGGAGCAGGGGTGAACGTGGGCGCCGGCACCATCACGGCCAACTACGACGGCGTAAACAAGCACCGCACCGTGATCGGCGCCGGCAGCAAAACCGGTGCCAACAGCGTGCTGGTGGCACCGATCAACCTGGGCGCCAATGTGACCGTGGGGGCAGGCTCCACCCTCACCAAGGACGTACCCGCCGGGGCTCTCGCCCTCGGCCGGGCCAAGCAACTGGTGAAGGAGCATTGGCAGCCCCCCAGCGCCAGCTGAGCCGCTGGGGGGTGGGGACTCCCTTCAGTCCTTGTCGCTCACGCCGAAGCAGTGCATCAGGGCATCGCTCCAGCTGCTGATGCCCTCGAGCTCGTGATCGTGCGCCTGGCTCAGGGCTTCGGCGTGCTGGCGCAGCAGCACGGTTTTGCTGAAGTGATGGCCATGGCTGGCGGCCACACCCACCACCTCATCGGCGTTGGCAGCGGCCTTCAGTTGGCTGCGCACCGCGGCATCCGAGCCCACGAGGGAAGCAAATGCCTTGAAGGAGTCGAGGGTCATGAGGACCGGGATGTGTCGCCCACAACCCTAAGGGACCCGCGATCAGCGGCGATGACATCACCAGAGCGTGCAAGCAAGGAACTCCGCGATGTAACTCGCTGATCGCGATTACAGATCTCGAGACCATCCTGCCTTCTGGCTGAACGGATTCGACCAGAGCATCCGATCGCCATCAGCACAGGGATTGCCCCCATATGGGGGTAGCAATTGTTCGCTCTGCATGCTGATCACTGGAGAGCAACAATCAGGGCCAACACAGACATCCAGCCACGGCCCGAAGTAGAAGTACCTAGCCGCAATCAACGCTACGACCAATGATCTCAGTTTGTGTATGAGTGGATCCATCAGTGCACCATGAAGCGCAGCCAGACACCATCACGCCATAGGCTTTGACCAAGCCAATCTCAACAGCTTTCCCATGGAGAACATCGATTCCCATCTCGCCAAGGATCGCGCTGAGCTGGAACAGGCACGGCGCAGTGGTGATCAGGCCAAAGCCGGACACCTCGAGGCCGAAATCAAGGATTTAGAGGAGTACAAAGCCCACCATCCTGATGAGCAGAAGGACCCCAGCCCGCTCGAACTCTATTGCGATCTCAACCCCGCAGCTCCGGAGTGCCGGGTCTACGACGACTGACC
>JBIIQU010000288.1:0-2584 GCA_044341905.1 Vulcanococcus sp.
TCCAGCCACGGTGACCATGGAAGCGGTGGAGAGCAACATCGTGCGCTGCCCCGATCCAGCCAGCGCTCAACAGATGATCGAACGCATTGAGGCCATCGGGCGCGACGGTGATTCCTGCGGTGGCGTGATCGAGTGCCTGGTGCGCCGTGCACCCGTGGGTCTGGGCATGCCGGTGTTCGACAAGCTGGAAGCGGATCTGGCCAAAGCAGTGATGTCGCTGCCGGCCACCAAGGGCTTTGAGATCGGCTCCGGCTTTGGGGGCACCCTGCTGCGGGGCAGTGAACACAACGACGCCTTCCTCCCCACGGAAGACGGCCGGCTCCACACCGCCACCAACAACTCAGGCGGCATCCAGGGCGGCATCAGTAACGGTGAGGAGATCTGCCTACGGGTGGCCTTCAAGCCCACGGCCACGATCCGCAAGGCCCAGCAAACCATCAATGCCCTGGGCGAAGCCACCACCCTGGAGGCCAAAGGTCGGCACGACCCCTGCGTCCTGCCCAGAGCCGTGCCGATGGTGGAGGCGATGGTGGCCCTGGTTCTGGCTGACCACCTGCTGCGCCAACAGGGTCAGTGCAGCCTCTGGTGAGGCGGGCACGGGCTGCGCTCAGCTCCCCCCCGCCAACACACCGGTGCCGTTGCTACTGGGGGCGGCAACCACCGCCGGAGAGGCCAGCCGACTCATCGCCTTGGCCATGCGTTTGGCCACCGAAGAGCCACCGGTCGCTGGCACAGACGGCTTTTTGGCCACGGTGCGTTTGGCTGCTGGCTTCTTGGCCGCTGCGGGCTTGGCAGCCGGTTTGGCGCTGGCAGCTTTCACGGCCCTCTTCTTCACGGGATTCTTTGCCGCGGGCTTGGCCACCGATTTGGCCTTGGTGGCAGCAGGTTGGCGAGGTGCCGCCTGAGCCGCAGCCTTAGCGGGAGCCTTCGTGGACGCCGAACGCGAGCGATGGCTCAGCACCATCGCCCACTCGGCATCGGTGAGATTGGCCGGCTTGCTGCCGTGGGCATTGGCCACCTTCGCCGCCTTTTCAATGTCGGCGATGAGGTTCTTCCACGAGGTGGCGAAGCGCTTGTCCGACTGGGACTTGGCACCGCTCTCGACGAGGGTTTCAATCACGCCCGCGGCCGACACCTTCTTGCGACGACGGTTGAAGATCTCCTTCTGGAGCTGGGCAATCAGGGCATCGGCCTTGGCGCTGAGCTTGATCGTGAGCTGAGACATAAACGAGAGAACCTCTATCTCAGGGGTAGCACCACAATCTCAGGTTGACAACACGCCAGCCTTGGCGCCCTGGGGGAGCTGTGCCAGGACCTGGGCCAACGCCGCATCCAGGCGCGGCTCCTGGCCCCGGACATCGAAGAGGCCATTGCCAAGGGCCACGGCATCCACTCCGGCCGCGAGCCATGGCAGCACATCACGGCAGCGCAGCCCACCCGCCGCGATGCAGAAGGGCAGGGGGCCCAATGGGCCCTGCAGCGATGGCCAGTAGCCACAGCCCAGTGCCGATGCGGGATAGAGCTTCACAGCTCCGCAGCCATAGCGAACTGCCGCATCCACCTCCGTTGGACTGAACACGCCGGGCACGAGCGTGAGCCCCGCCCCGTGGGCCAGGTCCAGCAGCCGTGGATCCAGGATCGGCGACACCACATAGTGCAGGCCAGCCGCCGCCGCCGCCGCCAGCCCCTCGGCACGTCGCACGGAGGCCGCCCCGAGGCGAAGGCCCGGGAAGGCCTCGCCCAGCTCGCGGGCCATGGCCGTCCAGGCCGGGAGGCGGTGGGGCTGCTGCTCCACGGCAAGCTCCACATGCACAAGGCCCACCGCCAGCAACTGCTCGAGCTGGCGATAGGCCTGTTGGGCGGATTGAGGCCGGAGCACCGCCAGAACAGGCTGGCGGTGCAAGCTGTCGATCAGGCCGGAGGGATCCACCAACCCATCGGAGCCATCGGGAAGGGGCTCAGACGTATTCAGCCACCTTCACATCGGAGCGAATCAGGAGCTCCTGCAGATCCTCGGCATCCACGGTTTCCTTCTCCACCAGCATTTCGGCCAACTCGTCGAGCACCGAACGGTTACCCGTGAGCACGGCGGTGGCGCGCTTGTAAGCCTCCGCCACCAGCTGGCTCACCTCCTCGTCGATGGCGGCCGCGGTGTCCTCCGAGAAATCACGCTCGGCAGCGATATCGCGGCCTAGGAACATGCCGCCCTGGCTGCGGCCGAGGGCCACGGGGCCGAGGCGATCACTCATGCCGAAGCGGGTCACCATCTGGCGGGCCACCCGAGCCACCTGCTGCAGGTCGTTGGAGGCACCGGTGGTCACTTCGTCTTCGCCGTAGACGATCTCTTCGGCGACGCGACCGCCCAGGGCCACGGCCATCTGGTTCTGGAGATAGGCACGGGAGTAGAGGCCCGATTCCATCCGCTCCTCCGAGGGGGTGAAGAAGGTGAGGCCACCGGCATTGCCGCGGGGAATGATCGAGATCTTCTGCACCGGGTCGTAATCGGGCATCAGGGCACCCACCAGGGCATGGCCGGCCTCGTGATAGGCCACTAGCCGCTTGCGCTTCTCGCTCATCACCCGGT
>JBIIQU010000018.1:0-9496 GCA_044341905.1 Vulcanococcus sp.
AGATTTCCGCCATCGTGCGCGAGGAGCTCAACGCCACCGGGGCGTTGGAAACCCTGCTGCCCCAGCTGCAGCCGGCCGATCTCTGGCAGCGCAGCGGCCGCTGGGCGGGCTACACCGCCGGGGAGGGAATCATGTTCCACCTCCAGGATCGCCAGGGCCGCGAGCTGGGCCTCGGGCCCACCCACGAGGAAGTGATCACCGCCCTGGCGGCCGACCTGCTGCGCTCCTACCGGCAGCTGCCGGTGAATCTTTACCAGATTCAGACCAAATTCCGGGATGAGATTCGCCCCCGCTTCGGCCTGATGCGCGGCAGGGAATTCATCATGAAGGATGCCTATTCCTTCCATGCCGATGAGGGCTCCCTCAAGGAGACCTACGTGGCCATGGATCGGGCCTATCGCCGCATCTTCAGCCGCTGTGGCCTCCGGGCCGTGGCCGTGGAGGCCGACAGTGGCGCCATCGGTGGCTCCGCCAGCCAGGAGTTCATGGTCACGGCGGATGCCGGTGAAGACCTCATCCTCACCAGTGCCGATGGCTCCTATGCCGCCAACCAGGAACGAGCCGTGTCCCTGGCCCCGGCGGCCGTGGGGCTGCCGGGTGGCGCGCGGGAAGACGGCCACGGGGAGACCCTGGCCACCCCTAGCCAGACCAGCATCGAAGACCTGTGCGCGGCCCATGGTTTTGACCCCACCCAGACGCTGAAGGTGCTGCTGCTGCTGGCCCGCTTCGAGGACGGCAGCCAGCAGCCCCTGCTGGTGAGCCTGCGGGGGGACCAGCAGCTCAATGAGGTCAAGCTCAGCAATGCCGTCACAGCCCGCTGTTCGGGGCAACACGGTGCCCTGCTGGAGCTGGCTCCCCTCAGCACTGATGCCGTGGCTAAGGAGGGCCTGGATCCTCTGCCCTTCGGCTTCATGGGCCCCCACCTGGAGGATGCCCTGGTGGCGGGTGCCCGCAGCTGGCCGCCCCGGTTCCTGCGCTTCGCCGACACCACCGCCGCGGAGCTCCAGGCCTTTGTGTGCGGTGCCAACCGCGTGGATGCCCACCTGGTGGGGGCCACCTGGGGCGCGCTGTGTGCCTGCCCCGAGACCCTGGACCTGCGGGCAGCCCAGCCCGGCGACCGTTGCCAGCACGACCCCGATCAGGTGCTAATGGCCAGCCGCGGCATTGAGGTGGGCCACATCTTCCAGCTGGGCCGGAAGTATTCCGAGGCGCTGCAGGCCACCTTCACCAACGAGGCCGGCGTGGAGGAGGCTCTCTGGATGGGTTGCTATGGCATCGGCGTCTCCCGCCTGGCCCAGTCGGCGGTGGAGCAGCACCACGATGCCCATGGCATTTGTTGGCCCACCGCCATTGCCCCCTATGAGGCGATTGTGGTGATGGCCAACGTGGCCGATGCCAGCCAGAAAGACCTGGGGGAGCGGCTCTATGCCGAGCTGCAGGCTGCCGGCATTGAAGTGTTGCTCGATGACCGCGACGAACGGGCTGGCGTGAAGTTCAAGGATGCCGATCTGCTCGGAATCCCCTGGCGGGTGGTGGTGGGTCGCGGTGCCGCCGATGGCCAGGTGGAGCTGGTGCAGCGGGCCGGAGGTGTGAAGCAGGATCTGCCTGCCGATGCTCTCCAGGCCGTTCTGGTGGCTGCGATCGAGGCGGAGCGCGCGGGTCTGCCGGCGCTTTAGGGAGCGCCGGCCAGGGTTCAAGGCAGCTCCTAGGATCCGCGCAGACTTTGCATGACCCGTGATGGCTGCTGGATGGCGTCGTCTGATGGCAGCCGTTTTCGCTGTCTGCCTGTGTCTGTCCATGGCCCTCACGGCCTGTTCCGGCAGCAGCGGCCCGCTCACGGGCAACTACGTGGAGGACACGGTGGCTGTGGCCGACACCTTGCTGGCTACCATCTCGCTGGATGCCGATGATCCCGAGCGCCCTGAGGCCGAAACCCAGGCGCGCGCCCTGATCAACTCCTACGTGTCCCGCTACAGGGCTCAGCCCAAGGTGAATGGCCTGGCCTCCTTCACCACCATGCAGACCGCCCTCAACTCCCTGGCGGGTCACTACGCGAACTATGCCAACCGCCCCGTGCCGGAGGCCCTGCGGGATCGCCTCAGCAAGGAACTCAAGAAGGCGGAAACCGGTGTGGTGCGAGGCGCCTGATCGCCTGCTAACACTGGAGATGGCGGCCCTCTGGGCCGCTTTTTTGTTGGATTCTTTGACGGGAGGACGCTCGATCTGAGATCCTCTTTGTTTGTGCTCAGAAGCGGCTACGGGCCGCTGTGTCCTTGGCCAACGTTGTCGTCATCGGTGCTCAATGGGGTGACGAGGGGAAGGGCAAGATCACCGATCTGCTGAGCCGCTCCGCCGACGTGGTGGTGCGCTATCAGGGCGGGGTCAATGCCGGTCACACCATCGTGGTGGACGACAAGGTGCTCAAGCTGCACCTGATCCCCTCTGGCATCCTCTATCCCGACACCGTCTGCCTGATCGGGTCCGGCACGGTGGTGGACCCCAAGGTGATGCTTGGCGAGCTCGACATGCTCGCCGAGAACGGCATCGGTGTGGAGGGCCTGCAGCTGGCCTCCACAGCCCACGTGACCATGCCTTACCACCGCCTGCTGGACCAGGCGATGGAGCAGCGCCGCGGCGACCGGCGTATCGGCACCACCGGCCGGGGCATCGGCCCCACCTATGCCGATAAATCCGAGCGCAACGGCATTCGCATCATCGACATCCTCGATGAGGCCCGCCTGCGGGATCGCCTGGCCGGGGTGCTGGCGGAGAAGAACGAGATTCTCACCAAGCTCTATGGCCTCGAGCCCCTTGATTTCGAGGCGGTGGTGGCCGAATACGTGGGTTATGGCCAGCGGCTTGCCCCCCACGTGGTGGATTGCACCCGGGCCATTCACCAGGCCGCCCGGGCCCGCAAGAACATCCTGTTTGAGGGGGCCCAGGGCACCCTGCTCGACCTCGACCACGGCACGTATCCCTACGTGACCTCCTCCAATCCGGTGAGCGGCGGGGCCTGCATCGGTGCCGGTGTGGGCCCCACCCTGATCGACCGGGTGATTGGGGTGGCCAAGGCTTACACCACCCGGGTGGGCGAAGGTCCCTTCCCCACCGAACTTGAAGGCAGCCTCAACGACCACCTCTGCGACCGCGGCGGCGAGTACGGCACCACCACCGGCCGCCGCCGCCGCTGCGGCTGGTTCGATGGCGTGATCGGCCGCTATGCCGTGGAGGTGAATGGCCTGGATTGCCTGGCCATCACCAAGCTCGATGTGCTCGATGAGCTCGATGAGATCCAGGTGTGTGTGGCCTATGAGCTGGATGGTCAGCGCATCGAGTACTTCCCCAGCAGCGCTGAGGACTTCGCCCGCTGTCAGCCCATCTTCGAGACCCTGCCCGGCTGGCAGTGCTCCACGGCCGATTGCCGCACCCTGGAGGAGCTGCCCGCCACGGCCATGAGCTACCTGCGCTTCCTGGCCGATCTCATGGAAGTGCCCATTGCGATCGTGTCGCTCGGGGCCAACCGCGACCAGACCATCGTGGTGGAAGATCCGATCCACGGTCCCAAGCGGGCGCTCCTCAGCGTCTGAGCCCTGAGCCGAGTCTCCCCGCCTTCTCCCCCATGACCCCCAAGAGCCTCGACGTTGTCGGTATCGGCAACGCCATTGTTGACGTGCTGGTGCAGGCGGATGACGACCTGCTTGACAACTTCGAGCTCACCAAGGGCACCATGGCCCTGGTGGATGCCGCCGAGGCTGAAACCCTCTACGCCAGCGTGGGCCCTGGTCTGGAAACCTCGGGTGGGTCTGCCGCCAATACCCTGGCGGGCATCGCCCAGCTGGGCGGGCGGGCCGGCTTCATCGGCCGCGTTCGCGACGACCAACTGGGCGGCATCTTTGCCCACGACATCCGCTCCGTGGGGGCCCGCTTCGAGACCCCCGCTGCCACCAGTGGCCCCTCCACGGCCCGCTGCCTGATCCTGGTGACCCCGGATGCCCAGCGCACCATGTGCACCTATCTGGGGGCCTCGGTGGGGCTGGATCCGGCCGACCTCGATCTGGAGATGGTGGCCCAGGCCAAGGTGCTCTACCTCGAGGGCTACCTGTGGGACAGCGACGAGGCCAAGGCGGCCTTCATCGCCGCGGCTGAGGTGGCCCGGGCCCATGGCGGTGAGGTGGCCCTGAGCCTCTCCGATGCCTTCTGCGTGGAACGCCATCGCGACAGCTTCCTGGAGCTGGTGGATGGCCACGTGGACATCCTGTTTGCCAACGAGATGGAGATCACGGCCCTCTACAAAGCCAACAGCTTTGAGGAGGCCGCCGAGCAGGTGCGCGGCCGCTGCAAGTTGGCCGCCCTCACCCGCAGTGAGCAGGGGTCGTTGATCCTCAACGGCGTGGGCAGTCACGCCATCGAGCCCTTCAAGCTCGGCCCCTTGGTGGACACCACCGGTGCCGGCGATCTCTACGCCGCTGGTTTTCTGCATGCCTACACCCAGGGCCAGGACATCGCCGCCTGCGGCCGCCTCGGCTCCCTCTGCGCCGGCCAGGTGGTGACCCAGCTCGGTCCCCGTCCCCACGGCTCCCTCAAGGACCTGGTGGCCGCTCACCTGGGCTGAACGTCCGCCCCGGGATAGCCCAGCTTCTGGAGTAGTTCGGCCATGGGCAGGCCAGGGGCTTCGCTCTCCGGCCGTTTCAGCAACAGCAGCCGCAGCCCCAGCTCCTGGCTCACCTGGCGCCAGAGCTGCTCTGTGCGGCCTCCAGATTCCCGGCACAACACCGTGGTGATCCGCCAATGGCGGCACAGGGCCAGTTCCAGCCGGCCATCACCCGGCCGCAGGCAGGCCAGGTGCCCATCCGGCAAGCCGGCGGCCAGGGCCAGCTGCAGGCTGGTGGGGTTGTCGAGGATGCGGGCGAAGTGGGCGGTGGCATTGCTCCGGGCGATGGCTCCTGCCAAGTGCCGCGAACCGATGGCCAGCAGCAGCCGCTCACCGCGTAGATCCAGCTGGGCCAGGGGCTCCAGGCCGTCCAGCAGCACGGGGCTGCCAGGGCGGGCTGGTGGGCTAGGGCAACGGGGCCGCTCCAGCCGCACCAGGCTTTGGCCGCTGGCCTGGCAGGCCTGGCGCAGCTGCACGCTGATCAGGCTGGCGAAGGGATGGGTGGCATCCACCACCCAGCGAAATCCCGGTGGATCCTCCAGGATCCGGGTGATCGCCTCTGGGCTGGCGAGGGCGCCTGGGCAGAGCTCAAGGCCCGGTTGCGGCCTGTAGGCCCGGGCCGCACTGGCCTCCACCACGCTCACCCGCAGCTGCCAGCCGCGACCCAGCAGCACGTCCGCCAGGGGCGGACCCTCACCGGTACCGCTGATCAGCCAGATGCGCCCCGGCTCGGCAGCGCTGGCCCCCTGGTCGAAAGGCGGGCGGTGCATCAGGATGTGGCCCCTTGCCGTTGCCTGCTCCTGTGAACCATTGCTTGCTGGAGGTGGAGGTGCTGGAGGCGCCCCAGGTGCGTTACACCCAGGACAACCAGACTCCAGTGGCGGAGATGGCCGTGCAGATGGATGGCCTCCGCCCCGATGATCCCCCGGGCCAGCTCAAGGTGGTGGGTTGGGGCAACCTCGCCCAGGACCTGCAGAACCGCGTTCAGGTGGGGCAGCGCCTGGTGGTAGAGGGACGGCTGCGCATGAACACCGTGACCCGCCAGGACGGGGTGAAGGAGAAGCGGGCTGAGTTCACCCTGGCTCGCCTGCATCCTCTGGGTGGAGCTACGGCCACTGGCCTCCCAACCCCTGGGCCAGCGAGCCAGCCCAGGCCCGCGGCTCCGGCGCCGGTTCGCGCTTCCGCTCCAACCCCTGCACCTGCGGCACGGGCTGTGGCGGCCCAGGAGCCACCCACCTGGAACACCTCGCCTCTGGTGCCCGACCTCCCGGACGGGGACGACGAGATTCCCTTCTGAGCCCACGCCGGTGATCAGGTCAGCGTCTGGCTGGCCTGATCCAGCAGTTGTCCCAGTTCCCGCTCCAGGGCGGCCAGATCCAGCCGCAGCTCGGGCCACTGGCCGGCATCGATCTGTTGCAGCAGCCACAGGCGATCGGCACTGAGTTGCTCGAGCAGCTCGGCGGTTTCCAGGCTGGCCGGATCACGATCCTGCGCCCCGTTCACCGAAGATGGCGCCATGCTTTCCATCGCTTCCCCCGGCAGCCTAGTCACCCTGGCTGGCGCGGCTCTCTCCGTTATCGGCTGGATCGGCTACGCCACCGAGAACCCCAACCTCAGCCTGCCCACGATCTTCTACGGGATTCCGATCCTGCTGGGGGGCCTGGCCCTCAAGTCGTCGGAGTTGCCGCCGGCGGAGTTGCTGCCCCCCGCCCCCGGGGCCGAAGCCCTGCGCAACGCCCCCGCCAGCCAGACCCTGCGCAAGCTGGTGAAAGATGTGACCCGCTGGCGCTATGGCCAGAAGGCGCACCTGGAGAGCTCCCTCGAGGCCCTCAAGCTCTGGGATGAGGACGCTCCTCCCCAGCTGATCAGCGTGCGGGAGTTGGATGAAAACGGCTACGGGGTGGCCCTGTTGTTCCGCTGTGAGGGGGTGCCTGCGTCCCGCTGGCACGACAAACGCGATCGCCTGGCGCGCTTCTTCGACAAGGGCCTGCAGGCCCGTCTCACTGAGCCCGGCCGGGGTGAATTGCTGCTGGAGCTGTTGCCCCAGGCGCCGGTCGCCGCCAGCCTGGATGCGGCGTCCTAGTCCGGCCCCTGTCCTCCTTGCCCCAGCTCTGGTCTTCGCGCCCTGTCAGCCTTGAGTCACGATCCAGCCATCTCCAGCCCTACCACCACCAGCGCGTCCGACACCTTGCGGGTGTCGGTGCTGAGCGAGGCGCTGCCCTACATCCAGCGCTTCGCTGGCCGCCGGGTGGTGGTGAAGTACGGCGGGGCGGCCATGGTGCGCGAAGACCTGCGCGATGCCGTGTATCGCGATCTGGTGCTGCTGGCTTCGGTGGGGGTGCAGCCGGTGGTGGTCCATGGCGGTGGTCCCGAGATCAACGACTGGCTCGGGCGTCTCAACATTGAGCCCGAGTTCCGCAACGGCCTGCGGGTCACCACGCCGGACACCATGGATGTGGTGGAGATGGTGCTGGTCGGTCGCGTCAACAAGCAGATCGTGAATGGCTTGAATCGGCTGGGGGCGCGGGCCGTGGGCCTGTGCGGCAGCGATGGTGCGCTGGTGCAGGCCCGCACCTACGGCGATGGCTCCAACGGGCTGGTGGGTGATGTGGCCGCCGTGGATCCGGCGGTGCTGTTTCCCCTGCTGGATGCCGGCTACATCCCGGTGATCTCCAGCGTGGCCGCCAATGCCGAGGGCCAGGCCCACAACATCAATGCCGACACCGTGGCAGGGGAACTGGCCGCTGCCCTGCAGGCTGAAAAACTGATCCTGCTCACCGACACCCCAGGCATCCTGCGGGACCGCGAGGATCCCGGTTCGCTGATTCGGCAGGTGAGCCTCTCGGCGGCCCGGGAGCTGATCGCCTCCGGCGTCGTGGCCGGCGGCATGACCCCCAAGACCGAGTGCTGCATCCGGGCCCTGGCCCAGGGGGTGGCCGCCGCCCACATCGTGGATGGCCGCACCCCCCATGCCCTGCTGCTGGAGGTGTTCACCGATGCCGGCATCGGCACCATGGTGGTGGGCAGCTCGCGCTTTGCCGGCGTCTGAGCCCGTGAGCGATCCGTCGGTCGACGCCCTGTTGGAGGCCCCCCGCAGGGCCCTCGAATGCGGGGAATACGGCCGCTGCCTCCAGCTGCTGGAGCCCCTGGCCGAAGCCCACGCAGCCTCCACGCCCCTGGGGGGCACCCTGCGCCTGCTGATGGCCACGGCCCAGATGGGGCAGGGCGACAGCGCTGCTGCCGCCGCCACGTGCCGCAGTTTGCGGGCCTGCCGTGACGCCACCCTGCGGGCCCAGGCCAAGGAGTTGCAGGACGTGCTCGAAGCACCGGCCTTGGAACGCCCACGGGAATGGTCCATGACCCTGCCGAGCCTCGGGGAGATGCAATCGCTCGAGGGCGATTTCAAGGCCATGGCCCGCCGCCGGCGACGGGACAAGCCGCCACCGCCGCCGCCACCCCCCACCGGGCCCACCCAGGCCCCCTGGGGCTTTGCACTGGTGGCCGTGGTGCTGCTGCTCCTCACCGCCCTGCTCGGGGGCTGTGTGCAGCTCGAAACCAGCCTCCGCTTTCCTTCCCCTGGGCGCCTCCAGCTCTCCCAGACCAGTCTCTCGGCCACCTCCCGCCCGCTGCCCTGGCAGCAGCAATTGGCCCGCAGCCTCCGGGATAGCCCCTTCCGCATGCAGCAGAGCGAGGGTTTGCAGACCCTGCGGGCGCCGGTGCTCCCGGCCCCCCAGGCCCTTGCTTTGTTGCAGCGCAGCGTGCACGCTGCCGCTGACCTGGCCGGGCTGGAATTGCCCGATCCGGTGCTGCAGCTGCAGGAGCGCAACTGGTTGCTGGGGGTGCGCCAGACCCTGCAGCTGGCCATTGATCTGCGGGCTGTGCAGGCCCTGCCGGGGCTGGAGTTGGCCATCAATCTGGAGCCGATGGGGGTCGCCGCCGTGCGGCAGGCCGAGCCCCAGGCCGTGAACCCCATGGGGCCTGTCGGGCAGCGGCGGCTGCGCTGGGTGTTGCAGCCCGGTGCCCTGAATCGGCTCGAGGCCAGAAGCTGGCGCTGGAGCCGTCTGGGGGTGGGGGCCGTGGGCATTGCCCTGCTCCTGGCTCTGGCCCTGATGCTTCAGCAACTGCGCCTCAGGCTGGGGTTTGGCCTGCCCCAGCTGCCGGCCTAGAGCTCCAGGGGATCGGGGTCGATCGCCAGGCTCACCTCCCTGGGCAGGCCGGCCCTCAACTCCGCCTCCTGGGGGAGGGGCAGCTGGCCGCTGGTGGGGCCGTGTAGCAGCAGCTGCCAGCGGCTGCGCCCGGCCACCCGGGCCACCGGTGCCGGCGCCGGACCGATCAGCACCCAGTTGGCGGCCTGCAGTGCCGGTCGCAGCCGTTCCGCCAGGGCGGCCGCCGCCGTGGCGGTTTCGCTGGGAGAGGGTCCCGCCAGCCGCAGCAGGCAGGCACGGCTGAAGGGCACCAGGGCCGCGGAGCGCCGCAGCTGCAGTTCCTCCTCCAGGAACGCTTCGTAGCGGCCGTCCACCAGGTGGCGGATCACGGGGTGATCCGGGCAGTAGGTCTGCACCAGCACCTCTCCCGGCCGATCCCCCCGCCCGGCCCGTCCCGCCAGTTGCAGCAGCAGCTGCAGGCTCTGCTCGCCGGCCCGCAGATCCGGGCGGTGCAGCAGGCCGTCTGCCGCCAGCACCGCCGCCAGGGTCACGTCCGGGAGATCCATTCCTTTCGCCAGCATCTGGGTTCCCACCAGCACATCGGCTTCGCCAGAGGCAAATTGCTCCAGCAGCCGCCGGTGGCCGTCACGGCCTCGGGTGGTGTCGCGGTCAAACCGCAGCAGTCGCAGGCCCTCCAGCT
>JBIIQU010000019.1:0-9474 GCA_044341905.1 Vulcanococcus sp.
GAACGCCGCGAACGCGAACCACTGCGCCAGCGCCGGTATCTCGATGAGGAACCCCTCCGGGACGATCGGCCCCGCAACCCCCAGCCCGCCCAGGGCGGGCGCCGCTACATCCGCGATGACGGCCCCTTGGACGTGGAGCCGCTCGACTACGACAGCCCCGCACCGCGCCGGCGCGACCTGGGCAACGACCCCTGGTGAAGGGGATCAGCCCTACTCGGCTTCGAACGCCAGGGAGGCTGAATTCACGCAGTAGCGCAAGCCCGTTGGAGTTGGACCATCGGGGAACACGTGGCCGAGATGGGCGTCGCAGTTGGCGCACTTGATCTCGGTGCGCACCATGCCATGGCTCACGTCCTGGTGGGTGCTGATGGCATCGGGCTTGGCCCCATCCCAGAAGCTGGGCCAGCCGGTACCGGATTCGAATTTGGTGTCGGAGCTGAACAATTCGCTACCGCAGCACACGCAGCGGTACGTCCCCTGGGCCTTGTTGTCCCAGTAGATGCCGGTGAAGGCCCGCTCCGTGCCGCCGAGGCGGGCCACCTGGAACTGCTCAGGGGTGAGCTTGTCGCGCCACTGCTCGTGGTCAGCGGCCCGCTCGGCGTGGCCCTGGGGCGTGCCGAAGGCGGCACAGGAGTTGGGCGTTGCGTCGGCCATCGGCAGGGGAAAACGGCAGTGCGCTCAAGTTAGGCAGCGGATTCCGAGGCCGGCGGCAGCAACTCCCGCACCAGCGCCGCCAGGGCGGCCACGGCCCCGGGCTGGCCCCGCAGGCTGCGCAGGTCGTCGCGCATGCCCTCCAGACGCTCGGGATGGGCGAGCCAGTCGGCAGCTTCCGCTGCGATGTCCGCCGGGGTGATCGCCCCCACCCGCTCGGGCACCACCTGCCGCCCCGCGGAGATGTTCGGCCAGGCCAGGAAGCCGTGGTGCCGCATGCGCCAGGCCGTGAGGGCAGCCCCCAGCAACCACTTGAGCAGGGGCAAACGGGCCAGGATCCCCAGCCCCCCATCCCAGGCCTGCATCACGTGCAAATGCTGGGTGGGCACGAGCACGATCATCGGCACCCCCAGGGCGCCGAGCTCGGCGGTGTTGGCCCCCACCGTGGTGAGGGCCAGACGGCATTGGCTGAGCACGCCATGGGCCGGCTGCTGCTCAATCAACAGGATGGTGGTGCCAGCTGCCGTCTGCAGCGCCTGGCCCAGGGGTGTGTCCACGAGCTGCAGATCGCCAGCCTCGTAGTGGGCAGCGATCGGGTTGTGGATGGGGCTGCCATAGGCCAGCAACTCCGCCAAGCTGGTGGTAGGCGCCACCGGTAACAGAAAGCGTGTTGCGCCAGTCGCGGCCGCCAGCCGATCGGCCGTGTCCAGCAGGAAGGGCATGCCCACCTGCAACTTGGCCCGCTTGGAGCCCGGCAACAGGGCCACCCACTGGCCGGGGGGCAAGGGGGAATCGCCCTGGGCCGCTTCCGACAGGTCGGCCATCAGATCGCCCACCACGGTGCAGCGCTGGCCCCAGCGGGCAGCCAGGCGATTCGCGGCGGCGGGCCCCATGGCCGCAATCCGGTCGTTCCAGCGGGGCCAGCGGGCCACCCACTCGGCGTAGGTGAGGTGGCGGTAGCCCAGCCGCGCCGAGAGCAGCACCGTCCAGAACTGATCACCCCCCAGAAACACCACCACGCCCTGGCGAGGCCAGGGGCCGTAGCGGCGGGGCCGCAGCAGCAGCCACCAGAAGCGCGAAGCCGGCAGGATCCGCGCGAACAGGGCCATGCCAGCCGCCACGCGGTGCTCACTACCCGTGGCGTTCGGGCACGGCACGAGCACAAGATCTAGATCCACTGCAGCTTGAGGATCTCGCGGCCTCAGGGGCAGTTCACGGTGCAGCCGCTGGGCGAGGGGACGCACCCAGGTGCTGAGTTCCCCGGGGCCATTGCACACCAGGACGATGGCGGCACGGGCTGCCATTGCGGGCTGCTGCTCAGAAGCCAGCTGGACCACTCACAGAACGCGTCAACAGGGATCTGAGAGGGAGTCTTGAAATGCGGATGGCGAGACTTGAACTCGCAAGACCGAAGTCACACGCCCCTCAAACGTGCGTGTCTACCAATTCCACCACATCCGCGTGGTTATGCAGGCCTGGCCATGGGGCCCGACCAGAACGCCTCGAACCACTGGGGTTGAGACGGGTTCTGACCAACTGAACCGCAGGAACAGTTGAACCAGATGAGGGGAGGAAGCAGCCCTTGGGCGTTCCGTCCGAGCAATATACCCATCGCCCGGGCCGGGCCCCATCCCGGTGAGCGCTGATACAGTCCACCACGGCCTGCGCCGCCGGATCTGCCGGACTGCCACTGGATGCCCATCGGCAAACTGCTGATCGCCAACCGTGGCGAAATCGCTCTTCGAATCCTGCGCAGCTGCCGAGAGCTCGGGATCCCCACCGTGGCTGTGTACAGCACGGTGGACAAAAACGCGCTGCATGTTCAACTGGCCGATGAGGCGGTGTGCGTCGGCGATGCGCCCAGCAGCAAGAGCTACCTCAATATCCCGAACATCCTCGCCGCCGCCACCTCCCGCGGCGCCGATGCGATTCATCCCGGCTACGGCTTCCTGGCGGAAAACGATCGCTTCGCCGAAATCTGTGCTGCGCACGGCCTCACCTTCGTGGGACCTTCGCCCGAAGCCATCCGCTCGATGGGCGACAAGTCCACCGCGAAGGCCACCATGCAGAAGGTGGGGGTGCCCACCATCCCCGGCAGCGAAGGCCTGCTGGAGAGCGTGGCCGAGGCCGCCCGCCTGGCTGACGCCATGGGCTACCCGGTGATGATCAAGGCCACCGCCGGCGGCGGTGGCCGGGGGATGCGCCTGGTGCCCGGCCCCGATCAACTGGAGAACCTGTTCAAGGCCGCCCAGGGCGAAGCGGAAGCCGCCTTCGGCAACCCAGGCCTCTACATGGAGAAATTCATCGACCGGCCCCGGCACGTGGAAGTGCAGGTGCTGGCCGATCGCCACGGCAACGTGGTGCACCTGGGCGAGCGCGACTGCTCCATCCAGCGCCGGCACCAGAAGCTGCTGGAGGAAGCGCCAAGCGTGGCCATCAACGCCGACCTGCGCCGCCAGATGGGCGATGCCGCCGTGGCCGCTGCCCGCACCATCGGCTACGAGGGCGCCGGCACCGTGGAGTTCCTGGTGGATCGCAGCGGCAGCTTCTATTTCATGGAGATGAACACCCGCATCCAGGTGGAGCATCCCGTCACCGAGATGGTGACCGGCGTTGACCTGATTGCCGAACAGCTACGCATCGCCGGCGGGCTGCCCATCTCCCTGACCCAGGACCAGATCAAACTCACCGGTCACGCCATCGAGGTGCGCATCAACGCTGAGGATCCGCGCCAGAACTTCCGCCCGGCCCCCGGCAAGATCACCGGCTGGCTTCCCCCCGGCGGCCCCGGCGTGCGCTTCGACAGCCACGTGTACACGGGCTACGAGATCCCCCCCTTCTACGACTCGCTGATCGGCAAGCTGATCGTGTGGGGAACCGACCGTGACCACGCCCTCAGGCGCCTGCGGCGGGCCCTATCGGAATGCGCGGTGACCGGAATCCCCACCACCATCGAGTTCCACCTGCAACTGCTGGATCGCCCGGAATTCCAGGCGGGGGATGTGCACACCAAATTCGTGGAGCAGGAGATGCTGCCACAGATGGGCAAGTAAGCCCGCAGCAGCCCTCTCTCAGGCCGGCAGCACGCTGGCGCGGATCATCACCTGGGTCACCAGACCCTGCTGACCCACCAGCAGCTCGCGCACCAGGCTGATCAGCCCCACCCAGATCACCGGGGTGACATCCACGCCGCCAATGGGAGCCACCAGTTTGCGGGTGAGGCCCAGCAGCGGCTCCGTGGGCCAGCCCACCAGCCGCAGAGCTCCCCTGCTGAGATCCAGCTGCGGATACCAGGTGAGCACGATGCGGAACAGAAACAGCAGCGTCCAGCCCGAGAGCAGCAGGCCGAGCAGCAGATGCACGCCGGGAAGAGCCGGGCGGACCAGGGAGAGAAGCTCAGGTCCCGTCACAAAGCTCTAAGCAGCTGGGCCTTGATCGTAGGAAGTCGCCATCACTGCCTAGGATCCGCCACGGATTAGTCGGTGCCATGACCCCTTCCCTCGCCAACTTCCTGAGCAGCCTCCTGTGGGGTGCGGTGATCGTTGTGGTGCCCATCAGCATCGCCCTGGTGCTGATCAGCCAGAACGATCGGGTTGACCGCAAGCTCTGAGCCGCTGCTGGCCCTGGGGCCCTAGCGGCTCCCAGCAACCCGCCTACAGTGGCAACACAGGGCCTCTTGATCTGTGGTTAACGCCAGCCTGAATTGGGCCAGCATTGTCGGCATCGTGCTGGCTGTTGGCGGAGCCCTCCTCTACTTCATGAGGAGCTTCAAGCCAGCCCTGGCGCGCGACTACGACGTGTTTTTTGCCGCCGTGGGCCTGCTCTGCGGGGGCATTTTGTTCTTTCAGGGTTGGCGCCTCGATCCAATCCTCCAGTTCGGTCAGTTCCTGCTGGCCGGCACCACGGTGTTCTTTGCCTACGAGAGCGTGCGGCTGCGGGGCGTCACCACCGAACAGGCCCGCCGCTCCTCCTATTTCGACGACGATGAGCCCCCTGCCAAGCCCCGCATGGGTGGTGGCAGGGAGTGGGGTGAGGGCGTGGACCGCTTCGACGAACCCCAGCCCCTGCGGCGCCGGATCCGCTCCCGGGAGGACGGCTACGACGAAGGACGCCCCGAGGAGGACGATTTCTACCGCCCCCGCCGCCCTGCGGCCCGGGCCGCCATCCCCGAGCGGGCGGCCTCCCGCGGCGGACGCCCGGAATCCGGCCCCGCAGAGGCTCCGAGCCGCTTCCGGGCAGGGGGGCCGTCGGCCGCTGGTGCCGCTTCCGCCGATTTCGGCGCCCGCCGCCAAGGCCGCGACGACCAGCGCCGCGGCAGCAGACCGGCTGCCCCTGCCGCCGAAAGCATGCCCCGCTCCAGTCGGCGCCCTGCCCCTGGGGTTCCCCAAGGCGCTCCCTATCAGGAGCGCCCCAGCAGCGACCGACCCAGCACCAACAACGGCCCTGCCGATGCCGCCGTGAGCGATGCCGATTTCAGCCCTGTGCGGCCCATTCCCCGCCCGCCGGCTGGAGCCCCCCGCGATAACAGCTCTCGCTTCGACGACTGACGGACCTGGGCTTGTCCGTTCAACCCCACAGCTCTGGCCGCTGCCGCTGGGCCGGCATCGCCATCCTGCTCAGCACCAGCCTGGGCCTCTGGGGCTGTAGCACTCCCTGGGGACTGCGTCGCCAGCCGGCAGCGCCCCTAGGCCTCAGTCAGGAAGCCCGCCAGGATCCCGCCTTCAGTGGTGATGGCCGGCTGCTTGCCTCGGTGGTGGAACGGGGAGGGCGCAGCACAGTGATGCTGCAGGAGCGCAGCAGCGGCGCGGTCATGCCCCTGCGCCACCTGCGGCGCCAGCAACCCCACAGCTCACCCTCCCTGAGCTGGAACGGCCGCTACCTGGCCCTGGTGGTCCAGCAGGGGCCGCGCCGCCAGGCCGTGATCGAAGATCGCGCCAACGGACAACTGCACCCGCTGCTGCTGCCGGCCGGCCGCGAACCCCAACGGCTCAGCCTGGCCCCGGATGCACGCCGGGTGGCCCTCGAAGTGCTCGACAACGGCCAGTCCCGCGTGGAGGTGTTTGACCTGAGCGGACTGCTGGAGCCCGACCAGGCCCCGGGGCAGCCCGTGAGCGGCGGCGGCCTTCCGCGATGACACCAAGAGCCCTGCTGGCTGTGGCGCTTGGGCTCTCGAGCCTGCTGGGGGGGTGCCTGGGCGGCAACCTGAGGCCGCTGCAAGGCCTCAACCTCCAACTCGCCCGTGGAGGCACCAGCCATTCCCCTGCACTGAGCGGCAACTGGCTGGCCCTGATCACGGGTCGCCAGGGCCGCGAACAGGTTCAGCTAGTGAACCTGAGCAGCTCCGCCCCGGTTCCCCTGCTGGGGCTCAACCGCCCCGATGCCCAACCGCTCAGCATCACGGTGGATCAGCGGGGTGAGCGACTGGCGCTGGTGCGCCAGCGGGAGGGACGCACGGAGCTGGTGCTCTACCGGCGCTCTCTGCAGAGCCTGCAGGCCATTCCCATAGAACCGGCCGGCGTTCCCCGGCGGGTGCAACTCAGTGCCGACGGCCGCGTTCTTGCCGTGGAGGTGAGTCGGGGTGGGCAGTGGCAAGTGGACCTGCTCACCCTGCCCTGAACCCGGCCCTCTGCTCAGGACACGAACCCTGCCCACTGCAGGAAGGTTTGGCCGCTCAGCGCCTCCAACAGCAGGATCGCGGCAAAGCCCACCATGGCGAAGCGGCCATTCACCCGCTCGGCGTAGGCACTCCAGCCGAAGGCCGGCACATCGTTGGTGGTGGCGCTGGTGGCCGGGGACTCCGGATGAGGGCTGGGGGCGTCGACGGGCAGCGGAGCGGAAGGGGGCATGGGGGAATCAGGTGCCGGGGTTGAAGTCATAGCTGGCGGCGGGGAGCAACTTCCAGCCGCCCTGGCCGTCCAGTTCGAGCACGGTGTCGTGGAAGGCCTTGAGGGTGGGGCGATGGCCCACGCTCACAAAGGCCATCTCGCGCTGGGTGAGCAGCTGATAGAGGCGCTTCTCGGTGGTCACATCCAGGGCACTGGTGGCCTCATCGAGCACCACAAACCGCGGCGAGTTGAGCAGCAGCCGCGCGAAGGCCAGGCGTTGCTGCTCCCCCAGGGAGAGCAGCCGCTGCCAATCCTGCTTGATGTCGAAATCGGGATAGCGCTGCACCAACTCCAGCAGGCAAACCTCTTCAAGCACGCTGCGCAGGTGCTCATCGGTGAAGCGGCTGGGGTTCTGGGGATAGCAGAGCTGCTCCCGCAAACTGCCCAGAATCATGTAGGGCTTCTGGGGGATGAAGAGCAGCTCCAGCAGAGGTGGCCGCTCCACCTGGCCGGCAGCGGGGGGCCAGAGGCCACTCACCATGCGCAACAGCGAGGTCTTACCGCAGCCACTGGGGCCCACCACCAGCACCCGCTGATTGAAGCCCACCTCCAGGCTGAGATCCCGGATCAGCAGGCGGTCGCTCTGGGGTGGCACCAGATCCACATGGCTCAGCAGAATTGAGGCCCCAGACCGCTCGCTGGAGCTGGCGGCCCGCTCAGCGGTGTTGATGGCCTCCACCTTGCCCTGAAAACCTTCCAGTCGGCTGATGGAGGCGGAGAAGGCCGCCAGGCGATCGATGTTGTTCACGATGTAACTCACCGAAAACAACACCTGGCTGAAGGCAATACTCGCCTGCCCAAACACCCCGAAGTCCACCTGCTTGGCGAAATAGATCGGGGCAATCACCAGCCAGGGCAAAAAGCGCGAGAAGTAGTCGTAGGAGCGCTGGATCACACTGATCAGGGCTTCCCAGACGATCAACTTGTTGTAGTTGCGAATGGCGCCACCCAGGCGCCGCTCGGCCTCGCGGGACTCCTGCTCCTCACCCCGGTAAAAGGCAATCGATTCGGCATTGTCGCGGATGTGCACCAGGCCGTAGCGAAAGTCGGCTTCAAGGCGCAGCTGGTCATAGTTGAGGGCCACCAGCTTGCGGCTGGCGAAGATGATCACGGCCGTGCCCGCCACCGAATACACCAGGAGCCACAGGGCCAGCTTGGTGCTGATGGTCCAGAGCACCACGATGAAGCTCACAAAGGTGAGCAGCGCCGAGACGATCTCAACGGTGACACTCAGGCTGGTGCTGGTAAAACTGGCCGCATCCTGAGAAATCCGCTGGTCGGGGTTATCGATCTCCTCGGCCGTTTCATCGTTAGGATTGAGAACGTAGTAGGCCCGATTGGAGAGGTAGCGCGTTAACAAGCGGCCGCTCAACCACTCGCGCCACAGCAGGCCCAGGCGGGGAATCAGATAACTCTGCAGTGCCCTGATCGGCAGCGCCAGCACCAGACAGAAGGCATAGATCGCCACCACCTGCCAAAACTGGTCAGCCTGGTAGGCCACCAGGGTGTTATCAACATTGCGGGCCACATAACTGATGCCCACGTTGATGCCATTGATCACCAGGATCAGCAGCGTGATCACCCCCATCAACAGCCAGGGCAACCAGCGCCCCTGACGCAACTTGCCGCGCAGGGCCACAAAACAGCCGCCACCAGCGGCAAACAGGGCCATCAGCACCGCCCCCAGCGGACTGCGCCAGATGGCGGCCACCTGCTGGGGCACTCCGGGCAGAAAGCGACCCTGAAGCTCCGGGATCAAGGCACCGGACAGGGCCACGACACCGGTGAGCAGCAGCAACGTGCTGCCCACAACCACCGCCAACAGGGAGCCGATCAGCAGCAGGAACTGCCAGGCGCGGGTGTCCTCCAGGGGCAGGAAATAGGGCTGGGCCAGGCGCTGCAGCTTGCCGAGCTGGCTGCGGAAGGCCGACAGGGGGCTCATGACAGTGGGCAAGTGCCGCCATTCTCACCGCTGCCGGGGGGAATGGAGACCAGCCGTCCCGTTATCCGGGCGGCCAGGCCAGGGCACGGCCGCCGATCACGTGAACGTGCAGATGAAAGACGGTCTGGCCGGCTTCGGCGCCGCTGTTGATCACGGTGCGGAACCCCGTGAGCCCCTCCTGACGTGCCACCTGGGCGGCCACCAACAGCAGATGGCCCAGCAACTCGGCCTGCTGCGGCTCGGCCTCCGCCAGATTCACGATGGGCTGCCGGGGGATCACCAGGATGTGCACCGGGGCCTGGGGCTGCACATCCCGGAAGGCCAGGCAGCGCTCGTCGGCAAACACCTGATCGCAGGGGATCTCTCCTCGCAGGATGCGGCCAAAAATCGTGTTGTTGACGGGCTCAGCCATGGCCAGCGGCGGCGGTTGCAAGCGGGCGGACGCAACAGGGGTGGAACAACACCTCTGGTTTGTCCTGATGGCTGATGTTGGCACGATGCAGCGGCGGGGCCCTGCTGGGGCTGGAGGCCGTGGAGGTGTCCGTGGAGGTGGACATCGCCCCAGGGCTGCCTGGGCTGCTGATGGTGGGACTGGCTGACGCGGCCGTACAGGAATCGCGGGAGCGGGTGCGCGCCGCGGTGCGCAACAGCGGACTGCGCATGCCTCTCACCCGGGTGATCGTGAATCTGGCTCCGGCCGACCTGCGCAAGGAAGGACCTGCCTTCGATCTGCCGATCGCCCTGGCGGTGCTGGTGGCCAGCGGCCAACTGGCGCCTTCCCTGCTGGAGGGCATCTGGGCCGCGGGCGAACTGGGCCTAGATGGCAGCCTGCGCCCAGTGCGCGGCGCCGTGGCCCTGGCCATCGCGGCCCGGCGCGCCGGTGCGCGAGCCCTGGTGATCCCGCAGGCCAACGCCACCGAAACCGCCCTGGTGGAGGGGCTACGGGTGTGGGCCGCCGCCGATCTGCCCCAGGTGCTGGCGCTGCTGGCCAACCCC
>JBIIQU010000289.1:0-2562 GCA_044341905.1 Vulcanococcus sp.
TTCCTGCACGACGCCCATCGCCGCACCCGCACCGGTCTGCCCACCCACGCGGCGGTGATGCGTGGCATCCGCTGGCTGCAGCGGCGGGAGATCCCCTTTCAGGTGATCGCCGTGCTCACCGACGACGCCCTGGATCACGCCGACCAGATGTTCGATTTCTTCGTGGACCACGCCATCGCGGACGTGGGCTTCAACATGGAGGAAACCGAGGGGGAGAACGCGGCCTCCAGCCTCGAGAGTCCGGATGGGGAGCGGCGTTACCGCGCGTTTCTCGAACGCTTCTGGCTGCGCAGCATGGAGCAACCGGGGCGCCTGCGCCTACGGGAGTTCGATGGCATCGTCAACTTGGCCTGCAGTGATGCCCGCCTGGCCCACACCGACATGAACACGCCTTTCGCGATCGTGAACGTGGACGCCCAGGGCCATCTCTCCACCTTTGATCCCGAGTTGCTCTCCGTACCCACCGCCGAATACGGCGATTTCGCCTTTGGCCATGTGCGCCGCGACAGCCTCGAATCGCTGCTGGCCAACGAGAAGTTTCAGCGCATCCACCAGGAGATTCAGGCCGGCGTGGAGCGTTGCCGCCAGGAGTGTGAGTATTTCGGCCTCTGTGGTGGTGGTGCAGGCAGCAACAAGTACTGGGAGCACCGCCGTTTCGATGGCACGGAAACCCAGGCCTGCCGCTACCGCATCAAGTTGGTGGCCGATGTGGTGTTGGCCGGGATGGAGCAGGAGTTGGATCTGGCCTGCTGAACCGATCGGGCTGGCCGGGGGGAGATGATCAGAGGTAGTGCCTGCCGCTGCTGCGGTTCTCCGCTTCCATGCTGACCGTTCTCCACGCCCTTCAAGGCCAGCTGTGTGCGGCCATGGAACGGGCTTTCCCCGAGGCGGCGCAACAGGCTCGCGCGGGCGGCCAGCCCCTTGATCCCCAGCTGGCGCCGGCCTCGAAGCCGGAATTCGGGGATTTCCAGGCCAATGGCGCCCTGCCCCTGGCCAAGCCCCTGGGGCAGCCGCCCCGGGCCATCGCCACGGCGATCGTGGAGCAGCTGGCGGCCGATCCCGCCTTTGCCGAGCTCTGCGAGCCGCCCCAGATCGCCGGCCCCGGCTTCATCAACCTCACCCTGCGGCCCGAGCGGCTGGCGGCTGAGGTGCAGGACCGGCTGGGGGATCCGCGGCTGGGCGTGCCGAGTGTGGCGGTGGGGGCCTGGCTCCGGTGATCGTGGACTTCTCCAGCCCCAACATCGCCAAGGAGATGCACGTGGGGCACCTGCGCTCCACGATCATTGGCGACTCCCTGGCCCGGGTGCTGGAGTTCCGCGGCCACCCGGTGCTGCGGCTCAACCACGTGGGCGATTGGGGCACCCAGTTCGGGATGCTGATCACCCACCTCAAGCAGGTGGCACCCGAGGCCCTCACCACCGCTGATGCTGTGGACTTGGGCGATCTGGTGGCCTTCTACCGCCAGGCCAAGGCCCGCTTCGACGACGACGAAGCCTTCCAGACCACCTCCCGGGAGGAGGTGGTGAAGCTGCAGAGCGGCGATCCCATCAGCCGCAAGGCCTGGCAGCTGCTCTGCGACCAGAGCCGCCGCGAATTCCAGAAGATCTACGACCGGCTCGACATTCGCCTCAGCGAGCGCGGCGAGTCGTTTTACAACCCCTACCTGGAGGGAGTGGTAGCCGATCTGAATGCTTCCGGGTTGCTGGTGACAGACGATGGTGCCCGCTGCGTGTTCCTCGAGGGGGTGAGCGGCAAGGACGGCAAGCCCCTGCCGGTGATCGTGCAGAAGAGCGATGGCGGTTTCAACTACGCCACCACCGACCTGGCGGCGATCCGCTACCGCTTCGGCGATGCCCCCGATGGGGATGGCGCCCGGCGGGTGATCTACGTGACCGATGCCGGCCAGGCCAACCACTTCGCTGGCGTGTTCCAGGTGGCCCGCAGGGCCGGTTGGATCCCCGCCGATGGCCGCCTCGAGCATGTGCCCTTTGGTCTGGTGCAGGGCGAGGATGGCAAGAAGTTGAAAACCCGGGCCGGCGATACGGTGCGACTCCGGGATCTGCTGGACGAGGCGGTGGAGCGGGCCGAGGCCGACCTGCAACGGCGTCTGGCGGAGGAGGAGCGCACGGAAGATCAGGCCTTCATTCAGCACGTGGCCACCACCGTGGGCCTGGCCGCTGTGAAGTACGCCGATCTCAGTCAGAACCGGATCACCAATTACCAGTTCAGCTTTGACCGCATGCTGGCGCTGCAGGGGAATACCGCCCCCTACTTGCTCTATGCCGTGGTGCGCATCGCTGGCATCGCCCGCAAGGGTGGCAGCCTGGAGGCCGGTGGCTCTGAAGCAGCTGGATCCGGAGCCCATGCCGCCCTCACCTTCACGGAACCGCAGGAGTGGGCCCTGGTGCGGGAACTGCTCAAGCTCGATGGCGTGATCGCCGAGGTGGAGGAGGAGTTGCTGCCCAATCGTCTCTGCACCTACCTGTTCGAGCTGAGCCAGGTGTTCAATCGCTTCTACGACCAGGTGCCGGTGCTCAAGGCCGAAGATCCCGCCCGCTCCTC
>JBIIQU010000290.1:0-2561 GCA_044341905.1 Vulcanococcus sp.
ACGGCGGTGCCATAGCCGGCATGGCGTTCCAGGCCATAGCCGGGATGTTGCAGGGCCAGCCGGGTGATCAGCGCATCCCGGGCCTGCTTGGCCAGCACACTGGCGGCCGCAATCTCCAGGCACTGGCTGTCGCCCCGCACCACGGTTTGCTGCGCTCCCCGCCAGCAGCGCAGGGGTAACACCCCATCCACCAACACCAGCTCCGGCGCCAGCCCCAGGCGCTGCAAGGCCCGCAGCATGGCCCACTCCGTGGCCGTGCGAATGCCATGGCGATCGATTTCCGCCGCAGACGCCTGCCCCAGGGCCCAGTGGCGCGTTTGCGCCGTGATCTGAGGCACCAGCAGGGCACGCCGGCGGGCGGTGAGGGCCTTGCTGTCCGTGAGTCCGGCAGTCGCTAGGGGCTCGCGGGCAGCGTCGGGAAGGATCACCGCCCCGGCGAACACGGGACCGAACCAACAGCCCCGCCCCACCTCATCCACGCCGGCCACGGCCAAGGTCAGTCGCTGGCGGACGAACGGCGGCGGCGGCGGCGGGGTTCGCCGTTGTCGTCGTCGGGTTCAGGTTCTGGGGCGGCAGCAACGGCAACCGCAGCAGGGGTTGGTGCTGGTGCCTCAGTGATCGCCACCGCCGCGACAGCACGGCTGCGGCCACGGGTTGCTCGGGCCGGGGCCCGCTCGGCCTCCGGCTTGGGCGTGGCGATCACTTCAAAGGTGGTATCTGTCAGGACAGGGATCGGCGCAAAGTCGTCAACGGGCAGCGGCGTGATCTCCACCGTCACGGGCAGCGGCGGCTGCACCGCCGTAGGGGCGTCAGCCGCACCGGAACGGGCAGGAGCTGCCACCGGCGCCTCGCCGCTACCGCCGCGGCCACGGCGGCGGCGGCGCGGACCTGCCGCCGCCAATTGCTGGCGTGCCTCCTCCAGCACGGCCTCGGCATCCTCACCGGGACGCACCACCCGCACCATCAGGTTGTCGGCAGTGGGAACCGGCTCCAGCAGCAGGGCTGGGTTGAGCCCAAGCCAGCCATACACGAGCTCCTGGTCGGCATCCATGGGGACAGCCACGAGTTCCGGCTCAGGTCGCCGGCTCGGCACCTCGCCAGCCGGGGCCATGGCGGCCTCCACAGAGACCCCAGGGGCAGCAGCGGCACCCTCAAAGCTGGGCAGCTCAGGGGCTTCGCCAGCACCCCGGCCACCCCGACCACCCCGGCGGCGGCGACCGCCAGCGGCTTCTGAGGCGGAGGGGCTGAGCACCTCAGCCCGGGCGGAAGCAGCCGAGCGCACCAAGCCGCCCAGATTCGCGAGAGGCTGGAGGGTGTCCTTGCCGGGCAGTACCGCCACGTGACCCAGGCCACCGCAGCTGGGGCAGGCACGACCGAACAGTTCATAGATGTTCTGCCCCTGGCGCTTGCGGGTGAGCTCCACGAGGCCCAGTTCCGTGAGCTGGGCAATCTGGGGGCGCGCCGAATCGTGGCGCACGGCTTCGGTGAAGTGCTCCAGCAGTTGCAGCTGATCGCGGCGCGACTCCATATCGATGAAGTCAATGATCACCACGCCACCGATGTTGCGCAGCTTGAGCTGGCGGGCAATCTCGATGGCCGCCTCGCAGTTCGTCCAGAGCACCGTCTCCCGCGCATTGGCGGAGCGGGTGAAGGAGCCCGAGTTCACGTCAATCACCGTGAGCGCCTCGGTGGGCTCGATGATCACGTAGCCACCGGAAGGGAGATCCACCCGGGGCTTGAGGGCATCACGGATGGCGGCGTTCACCTTGAAGTGCTCAAGGATCTCGGTGGGTTCCTGATGCGCCTCCACCTGCAGGTTGGCCTGATCGGCCCCCAGGAAGGCATTGACGCGACCCACGGCATCAGCCGTGTCCACCACGACCCGCACCAGATCAGGGCTGTAGTGATCGCGCAGGATCCGATGGATGAAGTCCTCGTCGCGGTTGAGCAGCACCGGAGGGCTGGCGGCCTCTGCCGCGGTCTGGATGGCTTCCCACTGGCGCAGCAGGGATTCCAGGTCGTCGATCAGCAGCTCTTCGCTGACGCTCTCCGCCTCGGTGCGGATCAACAGACCAGCCCCCGGGGGCTTGATCAACACGCCTAGGGCCCGCAGCCGATTGCGCTCGCTCTCACCATTGATGCGGCGGGAGATGTTCACCCCCTGGCCATGGGGCTGAAGCACCAGGAAACGGCCCGGCAGGGTGAGGTTGCCGGTGAGCCGCGGCCCCTTGGTACCCGTGGGCTCCTTCATCACCTGAACCAGCACCTTCTGCTTTGGTTCGAGCAGCTCGGTGATGCCGGCAGCGCCCTTTCTCAGCCGCAGGGGGCCGAGGTCGGTGACATGGATGAAGCCATTTTTCTCACCCTCGCCAATGTTGACGAAGGCGGCATCGATGCCGGGGAGAACATTCTCAACGGTGCCGAGATAGACGTCACCGATTTGATAGCGGCCCTGGGCCACCACCAATTCATCCACACGGTCGTCGGTGAGAACTGCGGCAATACGCAGCTGCTCGGCGATGACGATCTGCTGGGGCATGGAAAGTCAGGAGATGGCTCGC
>JBIIQU010000291.1:0-2555 GCA_044341905.1 Vulcanococcus sp.
GCCCCAGGCAGACCAAATAGGAATAGGCATAGATCTCATCGAGATAGGTGAGATAAGGGACAGGCGGGAAGCCACCCTTGTAGCTATCATGCAGGAATACAAGCGTCAGCAGAGCAGTGGACGGGATGGCCAACCTCACGTCACCCAGCGCGCCCTCAATGGAGGGAGCCAATATCACAATAACCATGACAATAAACAGTGGCAGCAACCACTTGAAAAAGGCAGTTGTGCCCTGAACATTGTAATTAAATGTGGCCACCAGGCGGCTATAAGAATAGCCCCCGCCTGAGCCAAGATCAGCGGGATAGCGATGAACAAAACCACGGACACCAGCGGAGTCCAGAGTAAAGCCATTGATATCAGTAAAATCTCCAACCAAAGAGGAGGCCTCGCTCAGTGGATACAGAACAAGCGACTGCTTCTCTGCGGAAAAGGCATCAGGCTGAACCTCGAAAGCGATTGAAAGCGGCAGCTGGTCGAAAGGAGCCTGCCGCTGCGGCACACTATCAATATAAAACTTGGAGGAAAATTTAAAGACCTGGCCACGCACACCGCCTGCCTTCAATACGGGGGCATTCGTGAGAGGCTCCAGATCAAGATACTGACCAGATTCAATGGCATTAACAAATTCCACAAGGTTGACGGGTTCAAGCCCTTCGCGTTGACGCAGCACCTCCAGCTCCTCACCCCATTCCAGCCAGAACCAGCCATCAGCCAGGAAGCTCTGATCGCTCAGATTCAGGCCATAGAGATTCTTCACATGCAGACCCAGCCCCAGGGGCAAGGCACCCGAGGCCCGAATCGCTGCCGCCGTGGTGAGGGGTTGCGGCAGCGTGGCCGGCTTGGGCATACCGGCGTGCCCCACCAGGGAGATCCCCGCCAAAGCCAACATGATCACGAGCAACAACGCCCAAAAGCGCTGGCCGAGCCTGGTGATCAGAGGTGTCATGAACCCGAGCGCCCGAAGGTGATGGGCTTCAGAGTCTCGCGTCCTGGAGCCAGGTGGAGCGTGGATCAGAACTGCGCGCAGCGCGCAATTGTTCCAGCAGCTGGCATTCCTGCTCGCTGTAACTGGCGGGCTGCTTCAGGCTCAGGCTCAAGAGCAGATCGCCACGACCCCCGGCACGGGGCCAACCCTTGCCCTTCAGCCGCAAACTACGGCCCACCGGCATGGCGGGAGGCACTGTCACCGTGGCTTCACCATCAGGGGTGGCCACCCGCACCTCACCGCCCAGGGCGAGCTCGTCGAGGCTGAGGGGCAAGTCGGCCTTGAGCTGATCCCCCTCGAGGGTCCAGATCGGGTGCTCCTGCACCTGCAGGTTGAGGTAGAGGTCGCCGCGACGACCGGTGCCGGGCTGCAGGTTGCCCTTCCCCTTGAGACGCAGACGGCTGCCGGGCTTCACACCTGCGGGGATCCGCACCTGCACCCGCTCGTCATTCACAGCCAAGGTGCGCTCGCAGCCCCGGAAGGCCTCGGCAAAGCTGAGGTTGATGCTGGCCTCCGCATCGAGATTCAGGGGAACTCCGCGGCCAGCGCTGGCGCCAGGGGCGCCGAATCCACCGGGAAACCCCGAGCCAAACCCGCCGAAACCGCCCGGGGCGCCAGCAAAGCCAGCCCCGCCACCCGGGCCACCAAAGCGACCCAGCAGGTCGTTGATGAAGTCGTCGAAATTGCCGTAGCGGCCGAAATCAACATCCACGCCCCCCATGCCGCTGCCGCCACCGGCCTGGTTCCAGTACTGGCCAAACTGCTCGTAGCGCCGGCGCTTGTCGGGATCGGAGAGCACCTCATAGGCCTCGCTGATCTCCTTGAACTTGGCCTCGGCCCCCTGATTGCCGGGATTCACATCCGGGTGGTACTGGCGCGCCAACTTGCGAAACGAGCGCTTGATCGTGTCGGCATCCGCACCGCGATCGACACCGAGCACCTTGAAATAGTCGCGATAGCCGTTGGCGCCCATGGCAGCTGCTGTCTCGGTGGTCAACGGCCCTCCCAGTCTCCCAGCTGAACACCACTGCCAGGGCGAGCGGAGGGGGGCGGAAGGCCGAACGCCAAGCCGGATTCAACGGCAACGCAACCCGAAAAAACGCCGTAGCGTCAGCTTCAACGCCTTGATCGCGTCGATGTTCGCTCCTTCAGTCGGTCGCCAGCGCCGCTGGCGCAACCTGGGCCTGGCCTGCATCACCGCCCTGCTGGTGGGAGGCCTCAGCGGCACCAGCGATCCACTCCAAGCCGCTGGTTCCGATGCCAGCGCCGTGGGCGAGGCCGTGAGTCCATCCACGCCTGAACAGATGTCCCTGGTGGAGCATCTGCGTCGCCAGGGTGCCGTGGTGTACGGGGCTTGGTGGTGCCCCCACTGCTTCAGCCAGAAGAACCTGTTCGGCACCGAGGCGGGCCGGCGACTGCCCTACATCGAGTGCGACAAGGACGACAACGGCCGGCAGCGCTGCCAAGCCGCCAAGATCCGCGCCTTCCCCACCTGGGATCTCAACGGCGAACGACGCGAAGGGGTGCTGAGCCTGGAAGAACTGAGGGTGTGGAGTGGATTCAGCCA
>JBIIQU010000294.1:0-2542 GCA_044341905.1 Vulcanococcus sp.
AACAGGTTGAACAGGGCCTGTTTGCCGCCGTTGGTCACCAGCACCTGATCGCCGCTGGTGGGCACCTGGTTCTCGTGGCTGAGCTTGGCGGCAATGGCGTCCCGCAGGGCCGGTTCGCCGGCGGCAGGGCCATAGCGGGTGTGGCCCGTCTCCAGGGCGGCCGCGGCGGCCTGGCGGATGAAGGCGGGGGTGTCGAAGTCCGGCTCGCCGGCGCTGAGGCTGCAGATGTCTTTGCCCTCGGCCTTGAGGGCCTTGGCCCGGGCGGCAATGGCCAGGGTGAGGGAGGGCTGCAGAGCTTCTGCCCGGGCAGATAGCGACAACGGGCGCAGCATTCGGAGCAGCGACGGACAACGGCAGCCCTGCGCAGCGTTGCCAGGGATTCCTCTCATCCTGCCCTACGCCCCATCCCCGATTGGTTCGGCGCAGACTTTTTGCTATCCGCTGTGGCTGCCTTGGTTGCCTCCTCCGTTCCAGGCTGCTCGATCGTGTTGGCGGCCGACGACCCTGCGGGACTGGCGGCCTTCTACGGCTCCCTGTTGCAGCAGCCGCCCGCAGCCGGTCTGTCGGCCAGCCATTGGCGCCTGGCTCTGCCGGCCGGTGGCCAGCTGCAGATCTATGGACCCTCCCGCTCCCGCCCCCGGCCCCGCCAGGAGGGGCGCCTGGCCCTGTGCCTGCAGCGGCCTGGCGATGGCAAGGCCCTGCATCGCTGGATCCTGCAGGCCCAGGCCCTGGGTGCTCAGGTGTTGGATGGGCCGCGGCAGGAGCCCTTCGGCTGGGAGGCCTGGCTGGCGGATCCGGAGGGCAACCGGCTGCTACTGCTGGTGTTCGCGTCTGCGGAAACGGTTTCTGCGGCAGGGGAGGGCCCATAGGATCGCGGCCCCATCGCCCCCCTGGCTCTGGCATGTCTGAGCTGTTGTCGGCGCCGCTGTTTGCCCAGGCCCAAGGGGCGCTGCCGCTGGATCGCGATCCGGCGCTGGCCCAGTTGGCCAGCGATTGCCAGGCCTGCCGCCGCTGTTCCCTGGGGGCCAGTCGCCTCAATGTGGTGGTGAGCCGCGGCAACCCCCGGGCCCGCTTGATGGTGATCGGCGAGGGTCCGGGTGCCCAGGAGGATGAGCTGGGCCAGCCCTTTGTGGGGCGCTCCGGCCAGTTGCTGGATCTGATGCTCGAGAGCGTGGGCATCCACAGCAACCGCGATGCTTACGTGTGCAACATCGTGAAGTGCCGGCCGCCGGAGAACCGCAAGCCCACCGCGCTGGAAATGGCGGCCTGCCGTCCCTGGCTGGATCAGCAGATTGCCCTGGTGGATCCCCAGGTGATCCTGTTGGCGGGGGCCACGGCGGTGGAGGGTCTGCTGGGGATCAAGGGGGGCATCACCAAGCTGCGCGGCCAGTGGCGCCAGGGGGAAGGGGGCAGCCTGGAGGGCCGTTGGCTGATGCCGATCTTTCACCCCTCCTATCTGCTGCGCAATCCCTCCAAGGAACGGGGGGCTCCCAAGTGGCTCACCTGGCACGACCTCCAGGACGTGCAGCGGCGGTTGGTGCAGCTCCAGGGCCCCAGCTGACGGTTGCTTTGTGACAGGCTTGCGGCACACCCCGGCCCCCCACTGATGACCGGCACCCTGGCCCGCCCCGACGCCCCTGCCACCGACTGGGCCAGCGATCCCCGCTTTGACACGGTGATCCGCCGCCGCAAGACCCGCAGCGTGCGGGTGGGCGATGTGTGGATCGGCAGTGAGCACCCGGTGGTGGTGCAGTCGATGATCAATGAGGACACCCTCGATATCGAGGGCGCCACCGCCGGGATTCGCCGGTTGCATGAGGCGGGCTGCGAGGTTGTGCGGCTCACGGTGCCCTCCTTGGCCCATGCCAAAGCCGTGGGTGAGATCCGCAAGCGCCTGGAGGACAGCTACCAGCCGGTGCCCCTGGTGGCGGATGTGCACCACAACGGCATGAAGATCGCCCTCGAGGTGGCGCACCACGTGGACAAGGTGCGCATCAATCCAGGCCTGTTTGTGTTCGACAAGCCCGATCCGAATCGCACCGAGTTCTCCCCTGAAGAGATCGCCGCCATCGGCGAGCGCATCGTGGAGACCTTCGAGCCCCTGGTGAGCCTGCTCAAACAGCAGGACAAGGCCCTGCGCATCGGCGTGAACCATGGCTCCCTGGCGGAGCGGATGCTGTTCGCCTACGGCGATACCCCCCTGGGCATGGTGGAGAGCGCCCTGGAGTTCATCCGCATCTGCGACCGGCTCGACTTCCACAACATCTGCATCTCGATGAAGGCGTCCCGGGCGCCGGTGATGTTGGCGGCCTACCGGCTGATGGCCCACCGCATGGATGCCGAGGGCTTCCACTACCCCTTGCACCTGGGGGTCACTGAGGCCGGCGACGGCGATTACGGCCGCATCAAGAGCACCGCCGGCATCGCCACGCTGCTCTCCGATGGCCTGGGGGACACGATTCGTGTGTCGCTCACCGAGGCGCCGGAGAAGGAGATTCCCGTTTGCTATTCGATCCTGCAGGCCCTGGGGCTGCGCAAGACG
>JBIIQU010000293.1:0-2542 GCA_044341905.1 Vulcanococcus sp.
CAGCAGCAACAGGGCCGGTTCCGCCATCCGGCCGGCTCCCTCGCGGTCGCAGGCCAGCAGGCCAGCGGCAGGTCCCAGGGGCAGAACCCCTGCATAGCCCTGAAGCTCTGCCCAGTTGCGTGCCACGGCCGGTACGCCCCACATGGCTGTATTCATGGCGGCGGCGGCCAGCACAGGCGCCTCAGTGGCGAGCAGCAACGACGCCAGCAGGGTGTCGCCAAGGCCATGCACCCAGCGCGCCAAGCTGGTGGCACTGAGCGGAGCCAGCACCACCAGCTCGGCCCATTCCGCCAGCTCGATGTGCAGGGGCCGCGCCGCCTGGGGGCTCCACTGGTCGGCATCGAGATAACAGCGATGGCGGCTGAGGCTGGCCAACGCCACAGGGCTCACCAGGGCCGCAGCGCTGGGGGTGAGCACACAGCGCACCTCAGCACCGCGCTTGGCCAGGGCACTCACCAGCAGCGGCAGCTTCACCGCTGCGATGCTGCCGCTGATGCCCACCAGGATTCGGCGCCCCTCCAGGGGATCCGCAGCGGAGCCAGGCGGGCGGTGAGGCTCAGTCCTCATCGAAGGGTTCCTGGTCCACCAGATGCAGATAGGGCCTGGCCAACTCGGGGCGATGGATGGCCAGGGCACGCATCACGTGCCAGTCCTGCAGGCCCGCAAAGGGGGTGGGGTAGTCGTCCTCATCGAGACGACGTGCCAATTCCGCTGTGGACGCCTCATCAAAGGAGGCCACCAGCTCAGGCGTGATCGTTCCAGGGGCCGTGGCATGGGGCTCAGGCATGACTGGCCAGCACAGGGCCCTCCATTCTCTGTCCCCACAGCCTCAACCGGCCACAGCAGCCAAGCGCAGAATCGGCCGCAAGACTGATAACTTCTGGCTGAGGTCATCATTACGGCGGCCAACCGGGGAATTAGCTCAGCTGGTAGAGCGCTGCGATCGCACCGCAGAGGTCAGGGGTTCGAGTCCCCTATTCTCCATCGTCAAATGGTTTGAGCCCCGGGAGGCCCTGGCGATGAACTGGAGCGCCGAGGCGGAAGCCAAGCTCAAGGAAATTCCCTTTTTCGTACGCCCGGCCGTGCGCAAGCGGATTGAGGCCATGGCCAGCGAAAGCGGTCTGAGCGGCATCGATCTGGCCTTCTACGAAGACGCAAAGGCCCGCTTCGGCCAGAAGTGAACCGCCTGGGGAAGCCGCGCCGTGGCTTGCGGCGCTTGCAGGGCGCACCACGCAAACGCACGCTGTTGGGAATCGGGGCCATGGCCTACCTGCTCAGCGTGGGCAGGCCCGTGGCGCTTGTGGGGTTTGGCGCAGTGGCAATCGGCAGGGCTCTGACGGCCGGACGATGCGGTAAAAGGGAGGGCTAACACAGAACTCGCTCCATGTCGCAATCCAAGCGCGAGCAGGTGGTGAGCCACCTGCGATACATCCGCCAGGAACTCCGCGAAATGCACCAGGGCGTGATGGACGATGGCCTGCTGCCCGAGGCGGGCGAGGTGCGTGGCGTGATGGCCCAGATGGAGGCGCTGCTGGAACTGCTGGAGGGCAAAGGCTCCCGTAAGAGCAAGGACGCTGACGCCTGAGGGTTGTTGAAGGGCCGGAACAGCCTTTCAGGCTGGATCCACCACTGCCAAGCCCGGGCCACAGGCTCGGGCTTTTTGTGTGCCAATGCAGTAGAAGGCGCATAGCAACACACCGCGTCCTGGCGCCCCATCGAGGAGGTGGCTGACCCCTTGCCAGTGCAACAGACCCGCCTGCAGCAAAGCCTCGGAGGAGCTGGAGCCAGGCTCGAGCGCTGGGCCATCAATCCCTGGCGCCGCCTTTCGCTGCAGCTGATCGCACTGCTGGGCAGCTTCTACATGGCCAGCGCCCTCACCACGGTCACGGGTGCCCTGGCGCTGCTGGATCCGCTGGCCGCGCTGATCTGCGTGGTGGCCGTGGAAGTGGCGGTGAGGTTGCGGCGGCCGCTGCGACAGCGCCCGGGGGACAAGCTGACCCTGCAACTGCTGGACATGCTGCGCCTGGGCTTCACCTACGGGCTGCTGCTGGAAGGCTTCAAGTTGCTGTAGGGGCTGCAAGCGCCGGCTCCCAGCAACTGGCGAGCCTCAGCGCGCCGCCAGCAGGTAGAGCAGCGCCATGCGAATGGGGATGCCATTGCGCACCTGCTCCTCCACCAGGCACCGCTGGGGATCATCGAGCAGGGCACCGCTCATCTCCACCCCCCGGTTCACGGGCCCGGGATGGAGCACCGGCACGGGCTGGCCACAACGCTCAAGCCGCTGATGGGTAAGGCCGTAGTGGCGGTGATAGCTCTCAAGGCTGGTGAGAAGGTGTTGGTGCATACGCTCTTTCTGGAGGCGCAGAGTCATCACCGCATCCGCACCCGCCAGGGCCTGGTCCAGGTCGTAGTCCACGATGATCCGCCCGCGAGACGCCACCGGATCGCTGGCCTGGCCGGGCGGTGGCGCCGCCACGAACTCGGCAAAGCTGCTGGGCAGCAGGGTCGACGGCCCGCACAGCACCACATCGGCCCCGCAGGC
>JBIIQU010000295.1:0-2526 GCA_044341905.1 Vulcanococcus sp.
CGGCCCCTGCGGGCAACACGAACAGATCGCCGGTTTGCCAGGCGAGGCTCACGGCAGGGCTGGCCGCTTCGGCGCCGCGCTCGCAGCGACCTTTGCCCGACAGCACATAGAAGAGGGAACTCGTGGCTGGGGCCGCTGCCTTCACCCCCTCACCGGCCTCGATCCGCAGGAAGTGGGCCGCCAGAGCTGGGCTGGTGGCGGGTCCGCTGATCCCCAGCTCTCCACTGAGATCCAGGGGAATCACGGCGCTGGGACCACTGGCATGGAGCTCTGGGCCCCACTGGCGATAGGGGATCGGCTCGGTGAGGCCACGCCGCACCGGGTTGGCCGCCTGGCGGTAATCGAACACCAGAGCCTTGGTGCCTGAAGGAGCCGCAGGTACAGAGAACGCTTCAGGGCGGTTGGCCATGGCTGCTGCACGGTCCGGCGCTGGAGTCATCGCATCACCCCTGGATTGAGATCACCCTATTGAGCCGCCCCCCCGATCTGGCCACTGCGGCAACGGCTACAGGGCGGGGGGGCGCGGCTCAGCCGCCGGCAACGGCGGGAACGATGCTCACCTCATCGCCATCGCTGAGGCCGGTTGCCTGGTTGTCCAGAAAGCGGATGTCCTCGCTGTTCACGTACACGTTGAGGAAGCGGCGCAACTTGCCAGCTTCATCGCAGAGGCGGCCCTTGATTCCCGGGTAGCGAGCTTCCAGCGCATCGATCAGGGCGTCCACGCTGGTGGCCTCCAGATCGACGCTGGCCTCGTCGTTGGTGAATTTCTGCAGGGGGGTGGGAATCAGAACCTGAACGGCCATGGCTGGTGGGAGTAGCAAATAGAAGGTCGAAGCTGCGGGTGCGGCGATGGCGACCCGGTTCAGCCCTTGAGGGCTGCCTGCGCCTGTTGCCAGGCGGCGTTGAAGCTGTCCAGCTGGGCTTCGATGGTGTAGGGCGCGCCGATGGAATCGACAATGGCCTCGGTGGTTTTGAGGCCGTTGCCGGTGATGTAGGCCACGGTGCTCTCTTCCGGGTTGATCTTGCCCTGCTCCACTAGCTTCTTGAGCACCGCGATGGTGGTGCCACCGGCGGTTTCGGTGAACACGCCCTCGGTTTCAGCCAGGAGCTTGATGCCCTCGATGATTTCCGTGTCATTCACGGCCGCGATGTTGCCGCGGGTTTTGTTGGCAATGTCGATGGCGTAGGGGCCATCCGCCGGATTGCCGATGGCGATCGACTTGGCGATGGTGTTCGGTTTCACCGGGGTGATGAAGTCCCGTCCTTCGGCGAAGGCCTGGGCAATCGGGGAGCAGCCCTCGGCCTGGGCACCGCTGAAGCGCACAGGCTTCTCGTCCACCAGCCCCACCTTGATGAACTCATCAAAACCCTTGCGGATCTTGGTGAACAGGGAACCGGAGGCGAGCGGTGCCACGATGTGGTCGGGCAGTTGCCAGCCCAGCTGCTCGATCACCTCGTAGCCCAGGGTTTTGGAGCCTTCCGAGTAATAGGGGCGAAGGTTGATGTTCACGAAGCCCCAGCCGTAGGTGTTGGCTACTTCCGAGCACAGGCGATTCACCTGGTCGTAGTTGCCCTTCACCGCCATCAGCGTGGGGTTGTAGATCAAGGTGCCGAGCACCTTGCCCAGTTCCAGGTCGCTGGGGATAAACACACAGCAATCGAGGCCCGCATGGGCGGCGATGGCCGCGGTGGAGTTGGCCAGGTTTCCGGTGGAGGCACAGCTCACCGTGGTGAAGCCCAGCTCGCGGGCGCGGGTGAGGGCCACGGACACCACCCGGTCCTTGAAGGACAGCGTCGGCATATTGACGCCGTCGTTCTTGATGTAGAGGTTCTTGAGGCCCAGGCGCTTGGCCAGGTTGTTGGCCTTGAGCAGGGGGGTGAACCCAGTGCCCACATCAATGGGGTCGCCCTCGATCGGCAGGAAATCGCGGTAGCGCCAGATGGAGGCGGGGCCGGCTTCGATCGTGGCCCGGCTCACCCGGTTGCGGATGGCCTCGTAGTCGTACACCACCTCGAGCGGGCCGAAGCAGACGTCTTCGCAGACGTGACGGGCGCCAGCTTCGTAGGGATGGCCGCATTCCTTGCAGCGCAAGCCCGTGAAGGTGGAGCGAGAGAGAGTGGCCGTCACGATCACGCCCTGGAGGTTGAGAGGAAACTAGCAGTGCCGTTGGGGCTGCCGATTATTCACCGATGCTGAAGGTCGGGTATTGGCAGAGAGCTGATGGGGCTTGCCCTCTGTGACTGCCGTGGCTTGACCTCTGGAGGTGCCTGCCTAGCCTCGCTGGGTGACTGGTACCGCACCCCGTTCCTCCGCCTATCCCATCCCCGGCTGGCTGCGGGCGGTTGGGGTTTTGGCTCTGTTGGTGGGGGCGCTGGTGCTGCTGCCGCGGTTGGGGATCGAGCGCCAGTGGTTTGCCCAGTTCGGGGCGGAATCCGTGGTGATGCGCCGCTGGTTGCTCCAGGTGCTGGCCTTTGTGGTGGTGATGGGCCTCGGCGTTCCCCTCCAACTCCAGCAGTTGAGCCGCT
>JBIIQU010000296.1:0-2519 GCA_044341905.1 Vulcanococcus sp.
GCTGCGGGCTGAAGGCGTTCCGCTGCTGGTGGGCCCTTCCCGCAAGCGCTTCATCGGCGCGGTTCTTGAGCAGCCCAAGGCAAGGGCACGCATTTGGGGGACAGCGGCTGTAGTGGCCAAGTGCGTGGCAGGAGGGGCTGATGTGGTGCGGGTCCACGACGGCAAGCCGATGGTGGACACCGCACGGATGGCTGACGCCCTGTGGCGCCGGCCCTAGGTGGTGACGCCCTCGATCCGGTCTTCGATCTCCTGGTAGATCTCCTGCAGTTGTTGGATGTTCTCGTCGGAGGTTTCCCAGTAACCGCGACCGTTCACCTCCAGCAGGGTGCCCACGATGCGGCGGAAGCTGTGGGGGTTGAGATCCATCAGCCGCTGGCGCATTTCCGGGTCGTTGATGAAGGTGTCATTGGCCTCTTCGTACACGAAGTTGTCCACGGCACCGCTGGTGGCACTCCAGCCCAGGGTGAAGTTGAGCCGCTTGGCCACTTCCCGCACGCCCTCGTAGCCGGAGTTGAGCATGCCCTCGTACCACTTGGGGTTGAGCAGCTTGGTGCGCGAATCCAGGCGGATGGTCTCGCTCAGGGAGCGCACCTGGGCATTGGCGGTGGTGGTGTCAGCGATGTAGCTGGACGGGGCCTTGCCGTCGTCCCGCAGGCCCTGGATCAGTTTGGTGGGGTCGGAATCGAAGTAGTGGCTCACATCGGTGAGCGAAATCTCCGCTGAATCCAGGTTCTGGAAGGTCACGTCGGCGGTTTTCATCGCCGATTCGAACACTTCGCGGTTCTGGTTCATCTCACCGGGGTTGTCGGCGTTGAAGGCGAAGGTTTTGCGGGAGAGATACATCTCCTGCAGCTCGTTCTCCTCCTCCCAGGTGCTGTTCTCCACCGCCAGGTTCACGTTGGAGCTGTAGCTGCCGCTGGCGTTGGAGAACACCCGGGTGGCGGCATCCCGCAGGGACACGCCCTGGGCCTCTGCCTGTTCCTGGGCATGACGACGCACGAAGTTCATCTCCAGGGGCTCGTCCGCCTCGGCGGCCATCTTCACGCCCTGGTCGATCAGGGCCATCTGGTTGATGAACAGATCGCGGAACACGCCGCTGCAATTCACCACCACGTCGATGCGGGGGCGGCCCAGCTCTTCGAGGGGGATCAGCTCGAGCTTGTTCACCCGGCCCAGGGAGTCGGGCACGGGCCGCACGCCGATGAACCAGAGGATCTGGGCCAGGGATTCACCGTAGGTCTTGATGTTGTCGGTGCCCCAGAGCACGCAGGCGATGGTTTCAGGCCAGGCACCCTGTTCGGCCTTCTGGCGCTCGATCAGCCGATCCACCACCACCTTGGCCGCCGCAATCGCGGCGCGGGTGGGGATCGACTGGGGATCGAGGGCGTGGATGTTCTTGCCGCTTGGCAGCACGCCGGGATTGCGGATCGGGTCGCCGCCGGGGCCGGGCAGCACGTATTCGCCATCGAGGGCCTTGAGCAGGCTCTCCATTTCCATGTCGGCGCAGATCTGCTCCAGGCAGAAGCGCAGGTAGCCAAACAATTTGTCGAGCTCGGCCTGGTCCACCTCACCGAACCCTGCCGAGCGGCAAGCGCTCAGCCAGGGGCTGGGGAGTTTGAAGCCGAAGCGCTCCAGCAAGTTGAAGAACCAGCCGAAGTTGTCCCGCAAGGTCACGCGGCCATCGGCCCCGGTGACGGCCTTCACCATGGAGCCCACGGCTGCGCGGCACACCTCGGTGATGGTGCGGTTGAGCTCTACGTCGGCGAGCACGCCGTCGTCGTTGCCCTTGTACACGTCTGCAATTGTGCGTCCGCGGCTCTCGGCCAGCAGCCCAGGCAGGGAGCGCAGGCCATCCTCATCCCGCTCCAGAGCGGCGATGTTCACCAGGGTGGCGATCGCTTCCTCGGCGGTGGGGGGCTTGCCGATGGTGTGCAGGCCACAGGGCAGCAGCCGGCTCTCGATCTCCATCAACTGGCGGTACACCGCACCCACAACACCGTCACGGGCATCGAGGTCGATCTCGGAGGCGTCAACCTCCGGCAGCACCACGTCTTTATCGAGGTTGCACTGGCGCGCCGTTTCCACGATCGCGTTCACGATCTGCACGCCTCTGGAGCCCTCACGCAGCTGCTGGTAGGAGCCCACCAGTTCGCCCAGCTCTTTGAGGCCGCGATACAGCCCGGCGTTCTCGGCGGGCGGGGTGAGGTAGCTGATGGTGGAGGCGTAGCCACGCCGCTTGGCGATGGTGGCTTCGCTGGGGTTGTTGGCGGCGTAGTAGTAGAGGTTGGGCAGGGCGCCGATCAGCGAATCGGGGTAGCAGGTTTCGCTCATGCCCATCTGCTTGCCCGGCATGAACTCCAGCGAGCCGTGGGTGCCGAAGTGCAGCACGGCATCGGCCTGCCACACCTTTTCGAGATAGGTGTAGTAGGCCGCGAAGCCGTGGTGGGGGCTGGCGCTGCGGGAATACAGCAGGCGCATGGGGTCACCCTCGTAGCCGAAGGTGGGCTGCACGCCAACGA
>JBIIQU010000022.1:0-8719 GCA_044341905.1 Vulcanococcus sp.
ATCGTGCGTAGCGCTGAGGCCCTCGGTGCCCATGGCCTGGTGCTGCCCCAGCGTCGCAGTGCCGGCCTCACCGGCTCCGTGGCGAAAGTGGCCGCCGGCGCCCTCGAGCACCTGCCCGTGGCCCGGGTGGTGAATCTCAACCGCTCCCTGGAAACCCTTAAGGAAGAGGGCTACCGGGTGATCGGTCTGGCTGGAGAGGGCAGCGTGTCGCTCACCGAGGCCGATCTCGATGGGCCGCTGGTGATCGTCACCGGCTCCGAGGGCTCAGGCCTCTCGATGCTCACCCGCAAACACTGCGATCAACTCGTGCGGATCCCGCTGCGCGGTGCCACCCCCAGCCTGAACGCCTCCGTGGCCACGGCCATGGTGCTTTACGAGGTGGCCCGCCGCGGCTGGATGAAGAACATCACCGGTTCCTCGCCTGCCCCGCGGATCGTGCGGCCCCAGTTGGCCACCCCCGAACCGTTGGCGGCCCCCTCCCAGCTCGACGAACTGGAGGACGACAACGCCTTCAGTGCGGAGGAAGCGGACGTGGCGTCCGCCCTGGTGGCGGAGGTGGTTGCCGAAGTGGCGGCCGAATTGGTGGCGGACGTGGCTGCCGAGCTGGTCGCTGAGGTGGCTGAAGAGGTGGTGGTGGAGATGGCTGAGGAGGTTGTGGCGGAGATGGCGGTAGAGGCCCCTGCCGCTCCTGCGGACCTCTCCCTGGATCTCAGCCCCAGCCCTGCGGCCCGCTTCGCTGGCGATATCCAACTCTGAGGTCAGAGGGAGTTGGCCCGGCTACGGCCAACTCCCCAGCCCACCGGCAGAATGCACACCATCACCACCCATTGCGATGACGTCCTTGCTCTGGCCCCTGCGCAGTGTTGCCAATGGCCTGGGCCTGGCCTGGTGGGCCCGGGTCGAAACCCGTGAGCCGGATGTCACCTATTGGTTCGGGCCCTATGTGCGTCGCAGCAGCCTGGAGGCTGCTTTACCGCCCTTCCTGGCGGACCTGCGCAGTGAAGGTTCCGCCCAGCTGAGCCACACGCTCCTGCGCACCCGTCGGGGCGAGCCCCTCACCATTGCGGCCGGCGCTGACTGATAGCGTCGAACCAGCAACGCACCTGAGAGTCGATGGGGATCGCCGAGTGGCGCGAGCAGCTCAAGCGCGGCGAGGTGTCCGCCCGGGAGCTCACCGATCACCACCTCAGCCGCATCCAGGCGGTGGAGCCTTCGGTGCACGCCTATCTGGAGGTCACCGCGGAGCGGGCCCGGGCTGATGCCGATCGCATCGACGGCCTCCGGGCCGCTGGTGAAGCGCTGCCGCCGCTGGCCGGGGTGCCGCTGGCCATCAAGGACAACCTCTGCACCAAGGGCATCCGCACCACCTGTTCCAGCCGCATGCTGGAGAACTTCGTGCCTCCCTACGAGTCCACCGTCACCGAGCGCCTCTGGCAGGCCGGCGGCGTGATGCTCGGCAAGACCAATCTCGATGAGTTCGCCATGGGCAGCTCTACCGAGACCTCCGCCTTCGGTGCGAGCCGCAACCCCTGGAACATTGAGAAGGTTCCCGGCGGCAGTTCCGGCGGTAGCGCTGCCGCCGTGGCGGCCGGTGAATGCGTGGCCTCCCTCGGCTCCGATACCGGCGGCTCGATCCGCCAGCCCGCGGCCTTCTGTGGCGTGGTGGGTCTGAAGCCCACCTACGGCCGTGTCAGCCGCTACGGCCTGGTGGCCTTTGCCAGTTCCCTCGACCAAGTGGGTCCCTTCACCACCAGCGTTGCTGATGCCGCCGAGCTGCTGCAGGTGATCGCCGGCGCCGATCCCCGCGATTCCACCTGCCTCAAGGCCCCCGTGCCGGACTACTGCGCCGCCCTCAGCCAGCCGGTGGCGGGCCTGCGGGTGGGCATCGTGCGCGAGTGCTTTGAGGCTGAGGGGCTCGATCCCCAGGTGAAGGCCTCGGTGATGGCGGCCGCTGCCCAGCTGGAAGCCCTTGGCTGCGAACTGGTGGATGTGAGCTGCCCGCGCTTCAACGACGGCATCGCGACTTACTACGTGATTGCCCCGTCGGAGGCCTCCGCCAACCTGGCCCGCTACGACGGCGTGAAATACGGCTATCGCGCGGCCGATGCCGCCAGCCTGGCGGAGATGACTGCCCGCAGCCGCGCCGAGGGCTTCGGCGATGAGGTGCAGCGCCGCATCCTGATCGGCACGTACGCCCTCTCCGCCGGCTACGTGGATGCCTACTACAAGAAGGCTCAGCAGGTGCGCACGCTGATCCGGCGCGACTTCGACCGCGCCTTTGATGCGGTGGACGTGCTGCTCACCCCCACCTCCCCCACCACCGCCTTTGGCTTTGGTGCCCATGCCGAGGATCCCCTCGCCATGTATCTGGCCGACCTGCTCACCATCCCCGCCAACATGGCCGGTCTGCCGGCCATCAGCCTGCCCTGTGGCTTCGATCTCGCCGGCCTGCCCATCGGCCTGCAGCTGATCACCGGGGTGCTGCAGGAGGAGCGCCTGCTGCAGGTGGCCTACCACTACGAGCAGAGTGCCCGGGTGATGGAGCAGCGGCCCGAGGCGGCCCTCGTGCCCTGAGGGGCCACCCCAGATCTGGTGTCTCCAGTGCCGGTGCCGGTGCTTCAGGCCCTGAATCTTGCGCCCGAGCCTTAACCTGGAACCAGCACCGGGCGCGTCTTGGCTTTCGTTCCGCTCCACAACCACAGCGACTACAGCCTCCTGGATGGGGCCAGTCAGCTGCCGGCCATGGTGAAGCGGGCCGAGGAGCTGGGGATGCCGGCCTTGGCCCTCACGGACCATGGCGTGATGTATGGCGCCATCGAGCTGCTCAAACTCTGCAAGGGCAGCTCGGTGAAGCCGATCATCGGCAACGAGATGTATGTCATCAATGGCTCCCTTGATGACCCCAATCCCCCCAAGAAGGAGCGGCGTTACCACCTGGTGGTACTGGCCAAAAACGCGGTGGGCTATCGCAATCTGGTGAAGCTCACCAGCATCAGCCACCTGCGCGGCATGCGCGGCCGAGGCATCTTCTCGCGGGCCTGCATCGACAAGGCCACCCTCACCCAGTTCAGTGAGGGCCTGATTGTGGCCACGGCCTGCCTGGGCGGCGAGATTCCCCAGGCCATCCTCAAGGGCCGTCCAGATGTGGCCCGGGATGTGGCTCGCTGGTATCAGCAACTGTTCGGCGACGACTTCTACCTGGAAATTCAGGACCACGGGTCTCCTGAAGACCGGATCGTGAATGTGGAGATGGTGCGCATCTCCCGCGAGTTGGGCATTCCCCTGATCGCCACTAACGACGCCCACTACCTCACCAGCAACGACGCCGAGGCCCATGACGCCTTGCTGTGCGTGCTGACCGGCAAACTCGTGACCGATGAGAAGCGGCTGCGTTACACGGGCACGGAATTCATCAAGGGCGAAGCCGAGATGCTCGGCCTGTTTGCCGATCACCTCGAGCCGGAGGTGGTGGCCGAGGCCGTGACCAACACCGCCAAGGTGGCCGAAAAGGTGGAGGACTACGACATCCTTGGCCGCTACCAGATGCCCCGCTTCCCGATCCCGGACGGGCACACGGCGGTGAGCTATCTGCGCCATGTGACCGAGCAGGGCTTGCGCGATCGCCTCAAGCTTGGCCCCGAGGTGGCCTTTGAGCCGCTCTATGGCGAGCGGCTCGATTTTGAACTGCAGGTGATGGAGCAGATGGGCTTTCCCACCTACTTCCTGGTGGTGTGGGACTACATCCGTTTTGCCCGTGAGAGCGGCATCCCCGTGGGCCCAGGCCGTGGTTCCGCTGCCGGTTCCCTGGTGGCCTATGCCCTCGGAATCACCAACATTGACCCCGTGACCAACGGGCTGCTGTTCGAGCGTTTCCTCAACCCCGAACGCAAGTCGATGCCGGATATCGACACGGACTTCTGCATCGAGCGCCGTGGTGAGGTGATCGACTACGTGACGCGCCGCTACGGCGAGGAGAAGGTGGCCCAGATCATCACCTTCAACCGCATGACCTCCAAGGCGGTGCTCAAGGATGTGGCCCGCGTGCTCGACATCCCCTATGGCGATGCCGACAGGCTGGCGAAGTTGATCCCCGTGGTGCGTGGCAAACCCGCCAAGCTCAAGGAGATGATCGGGGCTGAGTCGCCAGCGCCGGAATTCCGCGAGAAGTACGAGGCCGATCCCCAGGTGAAGCGCTGGGTGGATATGGCCATGCGCATCGAGGGCACCAACAAAACATTTGGTGTGCATGCTGCCGGTGTGGTGATTGCTGCCGATCCCCTCGACGAGGTGGTGCCGCTGCAGCGCAATAACGATGGTCAGGTGATCACCCAGTACTTCATGGAAGACGTGGAGTCGATGGGGCTGCTGAAGATGGACTTCCTCGGCCTGAAAAACCTCACCATGATCGACAAGACGATCGATCTGGTGGCCCAGAGCACCGGCGTGACGGTGGACCCCGACAAGCTTCCCCTGGACGACGCGGGCACCTACGGCTTGCTGGCCCGTGGCGATCTGGAGGGCATCTTCCAGCTTGAATCCAGTGGCATGCGCCAGATCGTGCGCGACCTCAAACCCTCGTCGTTGGAGGATATTTCTTCCATTCTGGCCCTCTACCGCCCGGGGCCCCTAGATGCGGGCCTGATTCCCAAGTTCATCAACCGCAAGCACGGCCGCGAAGCGATCGACTTCGTGGACGCGAAACTTGAGCCGATTCTGCGGGAGACCTACGGGATCATGGTGTACCAGGAGCAGATCATGCGGATTGCGCAGGATCTTGCCGGTTACTCCCTGGGTGAGGCCGATCTGCTGCGTCGTGCCATGGGCAAGAAGAAGAAGAGCGAGATGGAGAAACACCAGAGCGTGTTCGTGCAGGGGGCTACGCAACGGGGTGTGGAACCGAAGGTGGCCGAAGGCCTGTTTGAACAGATGGTGCTGTTCGCCGAATACTGCTTCAACAAGAGCCATTCCACCGCCTACGGCGCGGTGACCTACCAAACCGCCTACCTCAAGGCCCACTACCCCGTGGCCTACATGGCGGCCCTGCTCACGGTGAATGCGGGCGCCACCGACAAGGTGCAGCGCTACATCTCCAATTGCAATGCCATGGGCATTGAGGTGATGCCTCCGGATGTGAACGCTTCCGGCATCGACTTCACCCCCGTGGGTGAGCGCATCCTGTTTGGCCTCTCGGCCGTGCGCAACTTGGGGGATGGTGCCATTCGCGCCCTGATCGAGGCGCGCTTGACCGATGGGCCCTTCCGAAGCCTCGCCGATCTCTGCGACCGCATCCCCGGCAGCACCCTCAACCGCCGTTCACTGGAATCGCTGATCCACTGCGGTGCCATGGATGGCCTCGAGCCCAGTGCCAACCGCGCCCAGCTGATGGCGGATCTCGATCTGATTATCGATTGGGCCAGTTCCCGGGCCAAGGATCGCGCCAGCGGCCAGGGGAATCTGTTTGATTTGCTGGGTGGCGGTGCGGACGCCGGCCCAGCGGCCAGTGCCCCTGGCGGTGATCTCAGCACGGCCCCCAAGGCGGCGGCGGTGGCCGATTACCCCCCCACGGAAAAGCTGCGGTTGGAGAAGGAGCTGGTGGGCTTCTACCTCTCAGACCACCCGCTCAAGCAGCTCACCCGGCCGATCCAGCTGCTCTCGGCTGTGGGCCTGGGCAGCCTGGAGGAGCAGTCCGACAAAGCTCGCGTGAGCGTGGTGGGCATGGTGTCCGGCCTGCGGCCCGTAACCACCCGCAAGGGCGACCGCATGGCCGTGCTGCAGCTGGAGGATCTCAGCGGCAGTTGCGAGGCGGTGGTGTTCCCCAAGACCTACGCCCGCCTGGCGGACCATCTGATGGTGGATGCCCGGCTGTTGATCTGGGCATCGGTGGATCGCCGTGATGAACAGGTTCAGCTGATCGTGGACGATTGCCGCGTGATTGACGAGCTCAAGTTCCTGATGGTGGAGCTGCAGGCCGAGGAGGCCAGCGACATCACCGTGCAGCACAAACTGCGCGAGTGCCTCAACCAGCACCGCACTGACAAGGATGACGCTGGCATTCGCGTTCCGGTGGTGGCCATGGTGCGCCACCACGACCAGGTCCGTTACGTGCGCCTCGGCCACCAGTTCTGCATCAAGGACAGCAGCGCTGCCCTCAACACCCTCACGGCCCAGGCCTTCCGCGCCCGGCTCAGCTCGCCGCTGGTGGCCGCTTGAAGGAACTGCGCAGGCGAGTGATGTTCACGCCGATCTGCTCGAACCCCAGCAGGCTGCCGGGGGCCTCTTCCCAGCTGGCGGACAGCACGCCGTAGCTCAGTCCCACCAGCCCTAGCAAAAAGAATCCCCCGGACGTCACCAGCGTGACGGCGGGGGGGATATCGAGGATGCCCTTGCTCACCACCAGATAGCTGACGATGAAGCTGGACATCCCCAGCACGGTGGGAATTCCAGTGGCCAGGGCAATGCGCCGGGCCATGCGATTGGCCACGGCTGCTGGAACACCCTGCTCGCGCTTGCTGCGCGGCTTGGCCCGGGGAGGCTGGGGTGCCTTGGGCACCATGCCACCGCCGCCGGCGTTGCTTGCGGGCAAACCGCTGCGGCTTTTCCCCTTGGCTGCCATCGTCAGCCGCGGATGCCGAGCTTCTGAATCAGGGTGCTGTAGCGCTGCTCGCTGCTGCTGCGCAGGTAGCTGAGCAGGCGCTTGCGCCGGCCAATCATCTTCAGCAACCCCTGGCGGGAGGAGAAGTCGTGGATGTTGTTCTGCAGGTGACCGCTCAGCTTGCTGATGCGCTCGCTCAGCATCGCCACCTGAACTTCCACGGAACCGGTGTCGGTGCCGTGGGTTTGGTGGGTGTTGATCAGTTCTTGTTTCTTGGTGGTGTCGAGCGACATGCGCGGCGTCGGGCCCTGACGGTGCAAACAACCAACTTACCGCCTCGTGGTCACGCCATCCCTCAGGCCACTTGACGGGAGAGCCAGCGCAGCGCTTCCCGCAACCAGGCCTCACTGTCGGCCTCCTCCGCCAACCCCTGGCCCGCCACGGCCCGCAGGGCCCTGTTGATTTCGAGCGCTTCGTAGCCCAGGGCCGAGAGGGTGAGCTGCAACTCCTCCCGCACGCCGGTCTGCAGGGTGTCGCCCCGCGCATCGCCCCCGCCCTCCTCGAGGGGATCCACCAGGTTCAGCCCTGCACCGAAGCGCTCCTGCAGTTTCGTGCGCAGTTCCACCGACAGGCGTTCTGCCGTGCGTTTGCCGACCCCTGGTGCTTTGGTGAGCAGCCGCAGATCGGCCTGCACGATCGCCCGCACCAGCTCTTCGGTGCTGAGGCTGCCCAGCAGGCCGAGGGCCATCTGGGGCCCCACACCACTCACGGCCACCAGTTCGCGGAACAGGTCGCGCTCGTGCCGAGCCTCGAAGCCATAGAGGGTCCAGCTGTCCTCCCGGATCGCCTGGTGCACATGCAGGGTGAGGGTGCTGGCGTTGCCCGGCAGCTGTTCCCAGTGGCGGCGGCCGATCTGCACCTCGTAGCCCACCCCCTGGCACACCAGCAACAGCCCGCAGCGACTGTTCTGTTGCCAGCGATCGGTGAGTTGCCCTTGCAGCCAGCCGATCATGGGGGAGTGTTGAATCCCATCCATGCTGCCCGGTCTGACAACCCCGGCCTGCCTGCGGCGCCCCCTGGCCAGCTGCTGCGCCCTGCTGCTTTCGCTGCTGATGGCCGTCGGCCTGGCGGGTTGCAGCGGTGTGGGGCAACCGCCCCAGAGGGTGTTGCTTTCGGCTCTCGCGCTTCAGATCGATCTCACCCAGCGCTCGATCGCCAACGCCCTCACCCTGGAGGCTGGTGGTGAGCCCCTGGTGAGCCGGGTGCGGGTGGAATCGCAGCAGGCCATGGCGATCGGCGGCGCCAAGGGGCTGCATCTCACGGGCCGTTTTGATTGGCGTCTGGCCGGCGATCCGATCCGGGTGGACAGCGCCTTCGACCTCTACCTGCAGCGCGGTGAGCGCGGCCAGAGCTGGCGTTTGGCCCGTCCCAGCGGCAGCGCCGATGGCACCACCCAGGACTGGCTCACCTATCCGCTGCCGCTGAAGGGGGAGAGCGCCTGAGGCTCACCAGCATCGCCGCCAGCACCAGCACGGCGCCGGCCACGGTCCAGCCATCGATGCTCTCGCCAAACACCAGCCAGCCCCAAAGCCCTGCGAACGCCACCTGCACGTAGCTGATCGCCGTGGCCTGGGCTGCCGGCAACGCCGTGAGGCCGCGGGTGAGGTACACCTGTCCCACCTGGGTGAACACCCCCACCCCGATCAGCCACAGCAGCTCGCTGGTGGTGGGCACCACCGGATCGAGGGCCACCAGGGGCAGGCTGAGGGGCAGCGCCACCAGCGGGAAATAGAACACGATCACCAGTGGATGCTCGCTGTTCCCCAGGGAGCGCACACTCACGTAGGCGAGGGAGGTGAACAGGGCGCCAGCCAGGGCGATCAGCACCGCCAGCGGTGGCAGGGCGGCCGCGCCCTGCAGCAGCCCTGCAGGCTGGGCCACCAGCACGACCCCCGTCCAGCCCAGAGCGATGGCCAGCAACACGCGCTTGCCGATCCGTTCCCCCAGCATCAGCCAGGCCAACAGGGCTGTGATCGTGGGGTAAAGGTATTGCAGCACCGTGGCGGAGGCCATGGGTAGCTGGGCCAGGGCGGCGTAGACGCACAGCAGGGCCGCGGTGCCGATGGC
>JBIIQU010000020.1:0-8842 GCA_044341905.1 Vulcanococcus sp.
AAGTTGCTCTTGGGTCCGGTGTGGGCCATTACCAGCCTGGGGGGCCTGATCAGCCCGGTGAGCCTGCTGTTCAACTGGATCATCACGGTGGTGCTGTTTGGCCTGGCGGCCTGGCTGATCAAGGGGTTCCGCCTCAAGAACGGTCTCGTGAGCGCGATTCTCGGCGGCGTGGTGTACGCCGTGCTCTCGGCGATCATCCTGCGGATGCTGGGCCTTGACGTTGACTTCACGCGGGCGGCCGCGCTAATCACGGCAGCCCCCGTGGCCTGAGTTCGGGTTGCCGGAGTCACAGCGACTCCAGTGGCCCCCGAGAATGGGGGCATGGTTCCTTTCCAGCTCCACGCCCCCTACCAGCCCAAGGGCGACCAGCCCACGGCCATCGCTGGGCTGGTGCAGGGCGTGGAAGGGGGCGAGCGCTATCAGACCCTGCTGGGGGCCACCGGCACCGGCAAGACCTTCACCATCGCGAATGTGATCGCCCAGACCGGGCGACCCGCCCTGGTGCTGGCCCACAACAAGACCCTGGCGGCCCAGCTCTGCAACGAGCTGCGGGAGTTCTTCCCGAACAATGCCGTTGAGTACTTCATCAGCTACTACGACTACTACCAGCCCGAGGCGTATGTGCCCGTCTCGGACACCTACATCGCCAAGACGGCGTCGATCAATGAAGAGATCGATATGCTGCGGCACTCGGCGACCCGTTCCCTGTTCGAGCGGCGCGATGTGATCGTGGTGGCCTCGATCAGCTGCATCTATGGCTTGGGGATTCCTTCGGAATACCTCAAGGCTGCGGTGAAATTCCAGGTGGGTGACACCCTCAACCTGCGGGGCTCCCTGCGGGACCTGGTGAACAATCAGTATTCCCGCAACGACCTGGAGATCTCCCGCGGCCGTTTCCGCGTCCGCGGCGATGTACTGGAGATCGGCCCGGCTTATGAAGACCGGCTGGTGCGCATTGAGCTGTTCGGCGACGAGGTGGAGGCCATCCGCTACGTGGATCCCACCACCGGCGAGATCCTGCAGAGCCTTGACACCATCAACATCTACCCGGCCAAGCACTTCGTGACCCCGAAGGAGCGGCTGGCCGATGCGATCCAGGCCATTCGCACCGAGCTCAGGGAGCGCCTGGATCTGCTCAACGGCCAGGGCCGCCTGCTAGAAGCCCAGCGGCTGGAGCAGCGCACCACCTACGACCTCGAGATGCTCGAGCAGGTGGGCTACTGCAACGGCGTGGAGAACTACGCCCGGCACCTGGCGGGCCGGCCCGCCGGCACCCCGCCCGAGTGCCTGATCGACTACTTCCCCAAGGACTGGCTGCTGGTGGTGGACGAGAGCCACGTCACCTGCTCGCAGCTGCAGGCCATGTACAACGGCGATCAGAGTCGCAAGCAGGTGTTGATTGAGCACGGTTTCCGGCTGCCCAGTGCGGCTGATAACCGGCCGCTCAAGGGCGAGGAGTTCTGGGAGAAGGCGCAGCAGACGATTTTCGTGAGCGCCACGCCGGGCACCTGGGAGTTGGCGCAGAGCACGGGCCAGGTGGTGGAGCAGGTGATCCGCCCCACCGGTGTGCTCGATCCGATCGTGGAGGTGCGCCCCACCGACGGCCAGGTGGACGACCTGCTTGGTGAGATCCGCACACGGGCTGAGAAACGGGAGCGGGTGCTGGTGACCACCCTTACCAAGCGCATGGCCGAGGACCTTACCGATTACCTAGCCGAGAACGGGGTGCGGGTGCGCTATTTGCACTCGGAAATTCACTCGATCGAGCGGATTGAGATCATCCAAGACCTCCGAAACGGCGAATATGACGTGTTGGTGGGCGTGAACCTGCTGCGCGAAGGTCTCGACCTGCCGGAGGTGTCGCTGGTGGCGATCCTCGATGCCGACAAGGAAGGCTTCCTGAGGGCGGAGCGCTCCTTGATCCAGACCATCGGCCGGGCCGCCCGCCACATCGAGGGTGTGGCCCTGCTCTACGCCGACAACCTCACCGATTCCATGGCCAAGGCGATCTCGGAAACCGAGCGCCGCCGCGCCATCCAACATGCCTACAACCAGAAGCACGGCATCACGCCCACCCCGGCGGGCAAGCGGGCGGGTAACTCGATCCTGGCTTTTCTCGAGGTGTCGCGGCGGCTCAACGACGAGCAGCTGGAGCAGGCCACCGAGCAGGCCGAGCACAACGAAGTGCCGCTCGATTCGCTGCCGGAGCTGATTCAGCAGCTCGAGGAGAAGATGAAAACCGCCGCCAAGAACCTGGAATTCGAGGAGGCGGCTAACCTGCGGGACAAGATCAAGACCCTGCGCCAGAAGCTGGTGGGCAAGGTTTGAGCCACCATGGGCCGTATCGCCCTGGTGTGTTGATGCCCATCCGTTCCCTGCTGCGCACCGCTGCCGCCACGGCTGTCATCGCCAGTGCCCTGCCGGTGGGAGCCATTGAGCAGGTGCAGATCCGGTTCCCGTTTGTGGACGAGAGCTTCAACCTGAAGGTGAGTGAGCTGGCGGATCCCCAGGCCCTCCTCAACGGCAACAGCGATCTGGCCGAACTGGACCGGGCCACGGATGGGGTGATCGGTCGGGGCCTGATTCAGGTGTTCAAAACACCGCTGCCTATCAGCGGCGGTGTCTTCGATCAGGCCACGGATTCTCCGCTGGTCAATCAGTCGTTGATGGTGCTCTCCTCCATGGGTGCGTTGGAGGGGTTGCCCACTAAAACCCTCACGGCGGCCCAGTTGTCGGCCGCCATCAACAAATCGGCGGTGGGCGGGCAGGTGACCCTGCTGTCCCTGCTGCAGGCCCTCCCCGGTGACACCGCCCGGGTGGACCTGGCCCGGATGGTGTTTCTGATGAATCGCAATGCCCGCCAGCGGCAGCGCACGGAGCAGCTTGTGAACAGCCTGCCGGCTGCCACCAGTGATGCCGGCTTGAGCGGTGCTGGCTCCCTGGCGGTGCAGCGGAGTCAGTTCAGCCTGCCCGTGGCCCATCGCCCCGAGCCCCTGCAGCTGGTGCTGATCCAGCCCACGACCCAGGCCAACGGGCGCCTGGTGGTGATCTCCCATGGGCTCTGGGATGGCCCCGAGAGTTTTGAGGGCTGGGCCAACCACCTGGCCAGCCGCGGTTACACGGTGGTGTTGCCCTTGCACCCCGGCAGTGACAAGGACCAGCAGCAAGCCATGTTGAGTGGTGAGGTGCCACCGCCGAGCCCCTCGGAGTTGCGTCTGCGGCCCCTGGATGTCACGGCGGTGCTGGACGCTGTTCAGGCCAATCGCGTGCAGGGCCTCAAGGGTGTCAGTGCCGAGTCCGTGGTGGTGGTGGGCCATTCCTGGGGGGCGATCACGGCCCTGCAGTTGGCGGGGGGCAGGGCCACCGCGGCCAGGCTGCGGCAACGCTGTCCTGACGTGAACGATCCCGACCGCACCTTCAGCTGGCTGCTGCAGTGCACCTTTGAATCGTCCGTGGATCAGGCCGCGGTGAGTGATCCTCGGGTGAAGGCGGTGGTGGCGGTGAGCCCGCCGATTGGTCTGTTGTTCGATCCCGCGGCCGCTGCGGCTCTGCAGGCCCGCACCCTGTTGGTGAGCGGTAGCCGTGATTGGGTGGTACCCCCCGATCCCGAGGCGCTGGTTCCCTTTGCCGCCACCTCCCCGGCCGGCCATCGGCTGGTGCTGGCCAAGGGCGGCGACCATTTCAACCTGCGGGCCCCAGCCAAACAGACCGCTGCACCGCTCTCGCCGCTGATCCTGGCCTGGGTGAACGGTGCCTATGCCGCCGGTGCCCAGGTGGCGCCGGCCACTGGGGCCCCGAGCCTGCTCCCCCCCAGTGGTTGGGGCAGTGCCGACATGGTGCTGGTGGATGTGCCCTCCGCCCAGGCCACTGCCCGCTAGGGCGGGCGCTGCCACTTTGGAAGGTCTTTCTGTGGATTTGGCTTCACCCCCTTGAACTCTGCCTAAGCCTGAGGTAACTCCGATGGCGACTGGTGGGTCTTTACCTGCTGCATCTACATCTCCACGGCCTGTTTCGCAGCCAAGACCTGGAACTGGGCCGGGATGCCGATACGGGCGGTCAGACCACCTACGTGCATGAACTGGTGCGCAGCCTGGCGGCTCGCCCCGAGGTGGATCGGGTGGAGGTGGTGACGCGCCAGATCCACGACCGGCGGGTCTCGCCCGACTACGGCCAGCCCCGTGAGCCCTTAGGCCCCAACGCTGTCATCCTGCGTTTCCCCTGCGGCCCCCGCCGCTACCTCCGCAAGGAGCAGCTCTGGCCCCACCTCGACGAGCTGGCCGATGCCCTCACCGCCCACATCAGCGCGCAGCCAAGGTGCCCCGACTGGATCCATGCCCACTACGCCGACGCCGGCTATGTGGGGGCGCTGGTGAGTCAGCGGCTGGGGATTCCCCTGGTGTTCACCGGCCATTCCCTCGGCCGCGAGAAGCTGCGCCGCCTGCTGGCCGGTGGCATGGCCCACGATCAGATCGAGCAGCAGTACGCCATCGGTCAGCGCCTGGAGGCTGAAGAGTTGGCCCTGGCCCAGAGCTCCCTGGTGGTGACCAGCACCCGCCAGGAGGCGGAGCATCAATACGCCCGCTACGTCCACTTCCGCCCGGATCTGGCGGAGGTGGTGCCGCCGGGGGTGGATGCCCGCCGCTTTCACCCCCACTGGCTGGAGGCCGAAGACCGGGAGGTGCAAGGGCTGATCGACCCCTTCCTGCGGGATCCCGCCCTGCCTCCGTTGCTGGCCATCTGCCGGGCTGAGCGCCGCAAGAACATTCCCGCCCTGCTGGAGGCCTATGGCCGTTCGGCCCTGCTGCGGCAACGCCACAACTTGGTGTTGGTGCTGGGCTGCCGCCACGATCCCCGCCAGATGGAGAAGCAGCAGCGGGATCTGTTCCAGCAGGTGTTTGAGCTGGTGGATCGCTTTGATCTCTACGGTCAGGTGGCCTATCCGAAGCAGCACCGCGGCGAGCAGATTCCCGCGGTGTACCGCTGGGCGGCTCGCCGCCAGGGCGTGTTTGTGAATCCCGCCCTCACGGAGCCCTTCGGACTCACGCTGCTGGAGGCCGCGGCCAGCGGCCTGCCGCTGGTGGCCACCGACGACGGCGGCCCCCGCGACATCCTTCAGCGCTGCGGCAATGGCCTGCTGGTGGATGTCACCGATCTCGATCACCTGCAGGAGGCCCTGGAAACGGCGGGGTCTGATCTGCAGCAATGGCGCCGCTGGCGTGACAACGGCATCGAGGCGGTGAGCCGAAGCTTCAGCTGGGATGCCCATGTGTGCAGCTACCTGGGCCATGCCTCCCGCCGCTGCCGGGAGGCCACCCAGCAACTGTTCCCCCAGGTGAGTCCCCAACCGCTGACGCTGCCCCTGGCCGAGCGGCTGGTGATGCTGGATCTGGATGGCTGCCTCGAAGCCCCCGATGCCGCAGGCCTGGAGCAATTGCGCCAGCGGTTATCGGCCGATCCAGCCAGTGGGGTGGGCATTCTCAGTGGCCGCAGTTTCAAGGCCGCCCAGCTCCGCTACGCCGATCTGCAGCTGCGCGATCCCCAGGTGTGGATCGTGCAGGCCGGTACGGAGATTCGCTATGGCTCTGCCGGTGAACTGGATCACGCCTGGCAAGAGCAGATCGCCCGCGGCTGGTGCCGCCAGGGCGTGGAACAGGTGCTTCGGGAGTTGGAGCCGCGGCTCTGCCTCCAGCCCGAGGCGAATCAGGGCCCCTACAAAGTGAGCTACCTGCTGAAGCCTCCGCCGGAGGGCGTCGTGGAGATGGTGCGCCAGAAGCTGCGCCATCGCCGCCTGGATGCGCGGCCCCATCTGTTCCGCCACTGGCATCTGGATGTCCTGCCGTTGCGGGCCTCCAGGGCGGAGGCCATTCGCCATCTGGCCCTGCGCTGTGCTCTACCCCTGGAGCGGATTCTGGTGGTGGCCTCCCAGGGGGATGAGGCCCTGGTGCGGGGTCAGCCCCTGGGTGTGGTGATCGGTGAAGGCCAACGCACTCCGCGGGGGCTGCACCGACGCCGCAAACTGTTTGTGTCCTCCAGTTCCCAGGCCTGGGGCGTGCTGGAGGGGCTGGATCACTTCCGCTTTCTGCAGCGCTCCGGCGTAGAGCGCGGCTGAGTTCAGATCGGTGGTTCCTGGCTCTTGTAGGACGCGTGGTTGGGGTTGAGGTCCGGCATCCAGTAGCTGATGTCGTCGTGCCAGTAGGGCGTTCCCGAGAGACGACTCGAGGTGAGCTTGGTGGTGCCCATGGCGCTGAGCAGGGTGCCCATGTCCACGGGTGAGAGGTCGGTGCGGATGTCGCTGCCGGCGATCTTCAGCAGTTCGGGGATGCGGGTCACCATGGCGGGGTTCGCCAGTTTGCGGAACACCTCCGCTAGCACCAGCTTCTGGCGCTCCATGCGACCGATATCCCCCAGTTCATCGTGGCGGAAGCGCAGGAAGCCCTCGAGCTCCTGGCCTTTGAGCAGCTGCCGGCCGGGGTAGAGGTCGATGTAGAGCCCCTGGCTGTTGTCCACGTAGTACAGGCGCTTGGGTACATCCACTTCCACCCCGCCCAGGGCATCGGCCAGGCGCTGTACCGCTTGCAGATTCACCAGCAGATAGCGATCCACCGGTGCCGCGATGAGCTTGGTGAGTTCCTGCTTCACCATCGCCACGTCGCCGCTGCTGTACAGCGCGTTGGCCTTCATCACGCCGTACCGATCGGACTCGATGAAGGTGTCCCGTGGAATCTGGGTGAGTTCGGTGCGGCCGTCCTTGAGCTGCAGCGTGAACATCACGTCGGTGTTGGTGGACACGTTGTCGGTGCCCATCACCACAATCCGACGGTTGCCCATGCCGGCCGGTGTCACCAAGGAGGTGAGCACGCCGCTGGGGTGGGGCAGGGCCCCCATGGCCACCTTCGCCAGCTGGGGCAGCGGGCCGCTCAGGCCATAGCCCAGCCCCATGCCGGCCAGGAACAGGGGCAGGCGGGCCAGGCCGCCGCGTCGAGGGGGGCGCTGGGCCTGCCTGGCCTTGCGTGGCTTGGCGCGCTCCCTCTGGCGGCGGGTTTCCAGATCCGTCACCGTCGCGGAGGTGCGGCCCTGGCGCCGATCGCGGCGGGGGCGGCTGGGGCTGCGGCTCGGCTGGGCTTGGGACATGGCTGGCTTCTATGGCCGCACCATACGGTTCGAAACCCATCAGCACCAGAGGCGTTTGGGCCTCTCTGGCAACCGATTCAGCGCACCGTGATCGCGGCCGCGGCACGATCGGCCCGGCTGCGGGCGTCATCCAGGTCGGCGCCACTGGCCAGGGCCACACCCAGGCGCCGGTGGGGGCGGGCATCGGGCTTGCCAAAGAGCAGCACCTGCACATCGGCCTCGGCCAGGGCCTGCTCCAGGCCATCGAACTGCACGCTTTCACTGGCGTGCTCCGCCAGGATCACGCGGCTGGCAGCGGGGCCCGTGGAGCGGATTTCGGGAATCGGCAGCCCCAGCACCGCGCGCAGATGCAGCTCGAATTCGCTGAGGTTCTGCCCCACCAGGGTCACCAGCCCCGTGTCGTGGGGCCTGGGCGATAGCTCGGAAAACACCACCTCGCTGCCGCCAGCGGCCGTGGCGCACACAAAGAACTCCACGCCGAACAGGCCGGCACCGCCCAGGTTGTCGGTCACGGCACGGGCCATGGACTGGGCCGCCGCCAGCTGGTCCCAGTCCAGGTGGGCGGGCTGCCAGCTGCACTGGTAATCCCCACGCTCCTGGATGTGGCCGATGGGCGGACAGAACAGGGTGGGCCCGGCCCACTGCTTCACCGTGAGCAAGGTGATCTCCTGCTCAAAGCGCAGGAACTCCTCCACGATCACCCGGGCGCCACTGCCGCGGGCACCGGCCATGGCGGCCTCCCAGGCGGCGTTGATCTCTGCGGGGCCCTCCACCACCGACTGGCCCTTGCCCGAGGAGCTCATCACCGGCTTCACCACCACGGGCCAGCCCAGGGCAGCGGCCGCGGCGGCCAGCTCCTCGACGCTGCTGGCATAGGCGTAACGGGCCGTGCGCAGGCCCAGCTCGCTGGCGGCCAGGTCGCGGATGCGGTCGCGGTTCATGGTCACCGCCGTGGCCCGGGCGGTGGGGATCACGGTGAGGCCCTCCCCCTCGAGGTCCGCCAGGGCATCCACCGCCAGGGCCTCGATCTCCGGGATCACCACATCGGGGCGGTGCTGTCGCACCAACGCTTTGAGGGCTTCGGGATCCGTCATGGCGATCACTTCGGCCACGTCGGCCACCTGCATGGCGGGTGCGCCGGCGTAGCGATCCACCGCGATCACGCGGCAGCCCAGCCGTTGGGCGGCGATGGCCACTTCCTTGCCCAGTTCACCGCTGCCCAGGAGCATCAGGGTGCGGGGGAAGGGGCGTGGAGCCATGGCCGGAGCGCGGAGGCGAGATACTCCCCTGATCCTGCCCCGCCGATCACCGCCGTGCCGTTTCCCTCAGTGCTGGCCTTCTCCACGGCGGGCGATGCCGCCAACGGGCTGCTCAACGGCTGGGATATCGCCACCCTGCAGAAGTGGTCGTTGATCTATCTGGGGCTCTCGTCCCTGGCCTTCGTGGTGGTGTGGGTGGTGGGTTACCTGCGCAAGCCGGGTTGATCGATCAGGGTGAGTTGGCGCACCGGCGATTCCTCATCGATGAACCCGTAGGCCTCGAACACCTCGGCATTGCTGTGGGTGATGTGTTGGCCGTCGCTGTGGCGCTCCAGCGCGAAGCCCTCGGCTGCCATGCGCCGCATCAGGGCCGCCGCCTCCTCGAAGCGCGCGGCCATGGCCTCCAGGCTGGCGCAGTCGGCCGTGAGGCCCGTTTCCTTCCAGGTGAAGTA
>JBIIQU010000021.1:0-8808 GCA_044341905.1 Vulcanococcus sp.
GCCCCAGCGGGGCGAGATTGCCTGGCACTTCCCCATCAGCGTCCGCGAGCTGGTGGCCCTGGGGCGGCTGGCCGCCAAGCGCCCCGGCTGTTGCGATGTGGAGGCCGCCCTGCAACGGGTGGGTCTGGCGGGTTTGGCTGGCCGGCGCCTCGATCAATTGTCTGGCGGCCAGCAGCAGCGGGCCCTGCTGGCGCGCACCCTGGTGCAACCGGCCCGGGTGCTGCTGCTGGATGAACCCTGTGCCGCCATCGACCCCCCCTCCCGCACGGAGCTGCTGAAGGTGATGGGGCAGCTGCGCGATGCCGGCCTCACCCTGCTCGTGAGCAGCCACGACTGGGGCCGCGACCTCGACGCCTATGACCGGGTGCTGGTGCTCGATCGCTGCCTGCTGGCCGACGGCACCCCCCAGCAGGTGCGCCATGCCCTCGGCGACCTGCGCGTGGGCAACCACTGCTGCGGCTAGCTGGGCTCGGCTTGACCGGCCTGCCGCTCCTGGCAGCTGCGGCACAGCCCGAAGAACTCCAGGGTGTGGAACAGCAGCTGGAATCCGGAGGTCTGCTCACCATGCAGGTGCACGTCGTGCATGGGGCAGTGTTCGAGCGCCACGGTGGCGCCACAGTCCACACAGGTGAGGTGGTGTTCGTCCCGCTCGGTGGGGGCAAAGAGCGCTTCCCCACTGGGCAGGTGCCGGCAGCGGATCAACCCCCGCTGCTGCAGTTGGCGCAGGTGGCGATACACCGTGGCCAGCCCCATGGCCTGGGGCCCCTGGCGCAGCAGGGCGTGCAGGTCCTGGCCGGAGAGTTCCCGGTCGGCCAGCCGCAACTTGGCCAGCAACAGCTGCTGGCGATCGCGCGGAGCGGCAACCTGGGTGGACATGGCCGGGCCGGCTGGGGCGGAGTGAAGTGATCCTATGGAGCGTGTCTGGTGGCTGCTGCCGCTGCTGTTGGCCCTGGTGATCGGTGGGCTGTGTCCCCTGGCGGGCACCCTGCTGCTGGTGCAGCGGCGCCTGTTCCTCGCCAACCTCGTGTCCCACGCCGTGTTGCCGGGCCTGGCGCTGGCGCTGGCGCTGCAGTGGGACCCGGGCCTCGGCGGTGTGATCAGCGGTGTGGCCGGGGCCCTGTTGGCGGAGCGGCTCAGCCGCGGCGATCGCCCCGGTGAGGGGGGTGATGAGGCGGTGCTCAACACGGTGCTGGCGGGTTTTCTGGGCCTGGGGGTGCTGTTGATCCCCCTGTTGCAGATCCGCGTGGATCTGGAGGCGGTGCTGTTCGGCGACCTGCTGGCCGCAGCCCCCGCCGACCTGTTGCGCAGTCTGCTGGCCCTGGCGGCGGTGTTGCTGCTGCTGGCCCAGCGCTACCGCCACTACGTGTACCTGGGGGTGGATCCCCTCGGCGCGGCCGGCGCTGGCCTGCCGGTGCGGCGGCTGCGGCTACTGCTCACCCTGGTCACGGCCTTCACGGTGGTGAGCGCCATGACCGCTGTGGGCGTGGTGCTGGTGATCGCCCTGATGGGGGCCCCGGCCTTGGTGGCCCTGGCCGGGGCCGCCAGCCTGCGCCAGGCCCTGGGGCGCTCGGCTCTGGTGGGGATGGCGATCAGTGGAACGGGCTTTCTCGTGGCAATCCAGCCGGCGGTGAACCTGCCGCCCGGGCCCCTGATCGGGGTGCTCTGCATGGGCCTGTTGCCCCTGGCGGCACTCCAGGCTCGTGGTTCAGCTGGCGGGTAGCCACAGGGCCAGGCGCACGGGCTTGGGCACCGGCTGGATCGCGAGGCTGGAGGCATCGATCAGCACGGGTTGGGCCTCAGCGCGGGCTGGCCCCTGGCGAGGGCGCAGGCTAAGCAGCAGTTGCTGGCGCGTGGCATCCAGGGCCATCGGCGCGCCGGGTTCCAGCTCCCAGCCCGCCAGGCTGCGCCGCCGCAGCACGGAGCCGCGGCGATCGAGGGCCAGCAGGTGCGGCTGGGCGCCCTGGGCCCAGTCGCTGATTACGAGCCAGACCCGTTCGCCGCCGCGATCACAGGCGCTGGCCAGCACGGCTTCGCTGCCTAGCCACAGCTGCCGGGGCGCCTGGCCGGGTTCCACCAGTTCCAGGGAGCGGCGGTAGTCGGGCCAGTGGCGCACCAGCAGGGCACGGCCACTCACCGGACAGAAGCTGCTGAGGTCGCGGCTGCCCGGCAGTACCTGGCGGCGCCGGGCTTGACCCGGCAGGGAGTGGAGGGTCAGGCCCTCGAGTTCGGGCACCACCACCCCGGCGCCCTCCGGCAGCAACTGCATCGGGCCGGAGGCTTTCTGGTTGAGGGTTTGGCGCTGGCCATGCCGGGTCCAGAGGGTGGTGGTGCCCGGCTCAAGGGCGGCACTGCCGGCTTGCACCAGCAGATCGCCGCGGCGGTTGCTACTGAGGTGGGCGAAGAGCAGGGGCTTTTGGCTGAGCGGCTGCAGGGCCCCCGCTTGGGGTTCGGTGAGCCCCTGCCGCCAAGGCGCCAGATTGCGCTGCTGCAGCGGCAGCAGCCACAGCCGCTGCTGGTTCTGGCCATCGCCGCTCAGCAGCGCCAGGCCCGAGCCATCGCCCAGGGGCATCACGTTGGGGATGCGGGCGAACACCGGGCTGAGGGGCCGCCAGCGACCATCGCGCCCCTGCAGCTGCACCTGTTCCCCGCCGGGTACGGGCACCACCGCCAGTAGGAAGGGCCGTGGATCCCAGCGCCAGCGCTGGGGTTGCAGCGGCAGCCCCCGGGCGTCCCGGCCGGCCAGCGCCAGGCTGAGGGGGCCAGGGAGGCGCTGGCCCGGATCGAGCAGCAGCCGCAGGGGATTGCCCTCCCCCAGCCAGCGGTGGGCCAGGAACGGTTCGAGCTGGCTGGAGCGGGCCAAGCTGGCGCGCTGCATGGGCCGGCTGAAGCGCACTTGCAGGGCGGCGGGCCCGGAGCTGGCCGTGGACGACTGCAGCTCCAGCAGCCGTGGTGGCCGGCGCAGCAGCAGCTGTTGCTGCAGGCCCGCGAGGGCCAGGCCTGCGGCCAGGGCCAGCCAGGCTCGCCGTAGGGGTGGCCTCATGGCTCCAAGGGCCGCGCCGGCCGGGGGATCGGGCGAATCTGGCGGGGCAGCACCACGCTGCGACTCTCGCCGTTGTGCTGCTCCACGCCCATGGAGCCGCGGATCGCCAGCCAGGTATCGGCCTTGGGCAGGTAGCCATTGGGCCAACGCACCGGCAGGCCCACCGGGGTGGCATCCGCGAGGCAGCAGCGCACCAGCAGCCGCCCCAGCTGGGGGCGATCTCCCTCCTGGGCCAGCACGAAGCCGCTGATCCGCACGGGATCCCCGGCGTACAGGTCTGGGTCCGGCTGACTGCGCAGCAGGCGCACCCAGTCGGTGAGGCTGCGCTGGGCCGGGGGGAGCACAAAGCTCAGCGCTGGCTCCTCCACCAGCTCCGCCGGGCGGTTGCTGGCCAGATCGCTGAAGGAGGGATTGGGGGGGATCAGCAGCACCAGCAGCGCCACCGCCCCGCTCAGCACCCAGGCCAGGCGTGGGCGCTGGGGCTGGCTGCTCCCCCCCAGTTGCTGCACCGCCAGGGCGATCAAGGCGGCGCCGCTCAGGCCCACCAGGGGGTGGAACGCTCCCCGCAGCAGCAGGTCGAGGCGGCCACTGAGGCTGCTCACCAGCAGCACCAGGCCCCAGAGCCCGAGCGCCAGGGGAGCGAGGTTGAGGGTTTGCATCACAGCTGCAGCAGGTTCACCCATTGCCCCAGCAACAGGACGGCCACGCCGGCCCCCGCGGCGGTGAGGGCGATGGCTTTTGGTTGGAGCACCACGCCGAACAGGCCCAGCAGCTTGAGGTCCACCACCGGGCCGAGCACCAGGAAGGCCAGCAGGGCCCCGGGGGTGATCTGGGCGGCGAAGCCCAGGGCCAGAAAGGCATCCACGCTGGAGCACACCGACACCACCACCGCCAGCAGCATCAGGCTCAGCACCGACAGGGTGGGCATCCCCCCCACCGCCAGCAACCAGCTGCGCGGTAGCAGCGTTTGTACCAGCGCGGCGATGGCGCAGCCCAGCACCAGCAGGGCGGCCAGATCGAGGAATTCCCGGCTGCTGTGCCCCAACACCTCCGCCAGGGGTGGCCGCGGCGGCGGCACCGCGGCCACCGGCACGGCGGCGGCTCCCACCAGGCCGGAGCGCCGCTCCAGCAGGCCCACGCTCTGCAGCGGTTGGTTGAGCCGCCGCTCCTCCAGCAACACCGGGTTGAGCAGCTCGGCCTCCGGCAGCAGGCGCAGCACACTCGCCAGCAGCAGGGCCAGCAGCAGGGCCCCCAGGGGCCGGGCCGCCAGCAACCAGGGCTGGTTGGGGAAGGCGGCCCAGGTGCTGGCCAGCACGATGGGGTTCAGCACCGGCGCGGCGAAGAGAAAGCCCAGGGCGGTCCCCAGGGGAGCGCCGCCCGCCAGCAGCCGCCTGGCCACGGGCACGTTGCCGCATTCGCAGGCGGGCAGGGCAAAGCCCAGGGCGGCACCGGTGAGGGGGCCCAGCAGCGGATGGCTGGGCAGTTTCTGCAACCAGGCACCCCCAGGGGCCAGCCAACGGGCCAGGCCGGCAATCAGCACGCCAATCAGCAGAAAGGGCAGTGCCTCCAGCAGCAGGCCCTGGAAGATCGCCCAGGCGCTGGCGAGCCGGTTCAAGGCCAGGAAGCAAGGGCCAGCATCATGGCTGCTTTTCAGCGGGGTGCGTTACTCGCCACTGGTGTGGATTCAGCGGGCTTCTGGTCCCTCTCGAGAGCCCCCAGGAGCTCCGGCCGATTGGTTTCAAAGTGCAGGTGAGGACCGCTGCTCCAGCTCCCGGTGTTGCCGCAATACCCGATCAGATCCCCGCGTTGATACACCCCTGGGGGTTCGGCTTTTTGCAGGTGGCTGTAGCGGGTGGTGAGGCCATCCAGGCCGTTCAACACCACGGTGATGCCGTGGGTGTGGCTGCGCTCCACCCGCCCTTGGCCGTCATGGGCGGCCCGTACGGGGGTGCCAGGACTGCAGGCGATGTCCAGGGCGGGATGCCCGGGTCGGATTCCCTGGGTGATCACCCCGGGCATGGGATGGAGGAGCTGGATGGCTGGCAGCAGCAGCGCGAGGGATAACGGGATTGTCCGCGGGCAAAACGGAAGAGAACCTTACGTTGCGACGCTCTAGACGCGTTTTGCGGCCATGCAACGGCTCGGGTTTGCCTTGGTCACCCCGGCCAGTGATGGGGCTGCCAGCGGGGAGGCGTCGCGGGGTGAGCGGTTTCCTCAGCCCAGCGAGAACCATTCCGGCTGGGCCTCGAAGCAGGCGGCGTTCTTCTCGTTTTCGCGGGCTTCCACCTTCCAGCAGCAGCTGCGGCCCCCATCGCGGGCCTGAAGCAGCGCGTTGGCCCACTGCCACACCAGCTGGGCACTGGCCTCCATGCCCACGTTGTCCATCACCCGCAGGTCGAGGGCCCCTTGCTCGTGCAGGGCCTGCCACTGCTCCAGCAGCGGGTCGTCGGCATTCACCAGAAAGGTGTGGTCGAACTGTTCCGCCAGCTGGGCCTGCAGGGCGCCGAGGCTGGAGAAATCCACCACGAAGCCGTGGATGTCCAGGGCGTTGGCCTGGAACCACACGGTGAAGCTGCGGCTGTAGCCATGCACGAACCGGCAGTGGCCGGGATGGCGCCACTGGCGATGGCAGCAGGGGTAACCGCTGAAGGTCTTCGAGCAGGTGAAGGCGGCGGTCATTCCCTCGGGGAGTGGGGCGGGAGGTGGGTCTTGCGGGAGGATCAGCTCAGATGGATCGGCTGCCCGTGCAGGCATCATTTCAGGCCCCGGATCCGGCCTTTCGCGCCTCACTCCTCGCCAGCCTTCGTTTTAACGAGGCCGGCCTGATTCCCGCGGTGGCCCAGGACTGGCTCGATGGAGCCGTGCTGATGGTGGCCTGGATGAACCAGGAGGCCATCGAGCACACCCTGGCCAGCGGTGAGGTGCATTACTGGAGCCGTTCCCGCCAGGAGCTGTGGCACAAGGGGGCCACCAGCGGCCAGCTTCAGAAACTGCGGGGCCTCCGCTACGACTGCGATGCCGATGTGTTGCTGCTCAGCATTGAGCAGATCGGAGCTGGGGCCTGCCACACCGGTGCCCGCAGCTGCTTCTACGACGAGGGGCCCACACCCAGCGCTGGCGGTCCTGCGGCTCCCCAGCCCCCGGCCGATGCCTGCACCGAGCTGATGCGGGTGATCGAGGACCGCCGCGATCGGCCCGAGCCGGGCAGCTACACCAACAAGCTGTTGGAGGGCGGTGACAACCGCATCCTCAAGAAGATCGGCGAGGAGAGTGCCGAGTTCGTGATGGCCTGCAAGGACAACAACCCCGCCGAGATCGCCGGCGAAGCGGCCGACATCGTGTTTCACCTGCAGGTGGCCCTGGCCCACCATGGCGTCAGCTGGCGCCAGGTGCAGGAGGTGCTGGCGCAACGCCGCGGGGCGCCCCGCCGGCCTTGATCCTCACCGGGCTGCCGTGCCGCAGTCCCATGGTGCCCGACACGATCACCCGCTCCCCCGGCCGTAGCCCCTCCAGCACCGGATAGCGGTTCCCCTGCAACGGGCCCACCTGCACGGGGCGCTGCAGCGCCATAGCGGTGCCTTTGGGGAGTTGCTCCAGCGCCTTCAGGTCGGCGCGGCCAGGGTCCTGGCGCAGCTGCTCGAGGTTGCCCACCACAAACACAAAGGCCTGGCCGAACTGGCGGGTCACCGCCTCAAACGGCACCGAGAGCTGCTGCTCGCTGCCCAACAGCACCCGCGTGCGCAGCCGCTGGCCATTGCGCAGCAGGCCATCGGGATTGCGGATGATGGCCTTGGCCAGCAGGGTCTGGCTGGTGGCGCTGACGCCCGGGTCCACCTGGCTGATGCGGCCCTCCGCCTGCGGCTGGTCGCCATCGGCCGCCAGCAGCTGCACCGATTGCCCCGGCCGCAGCTGACCCATCCGGCCGGCGGGCACATCGATGCGTGCCAGCAGTCGTTCGTTGCGGATGATGCGGCTGAAAGGGGTGCCCGCGGACACCAAATCGCCGGGCTTGATGGTCAGATCCCCCATCACCCCAGCAATCGGGGCGCGGATCTCCTTGTAGGCAAGATCCGCCAGCTTCGCCCGCAGGGACTCGCGCGATCCGATGGCGTTGGCCTGGTATTCCTCGGCCTGCAGGGCGCTGGCGGCCCCCTGGCTCACCAGGCTGCGAAAGCGTTCGTAGGCCAGTTGATCCCGTTTGGCCTTGGCCCGTAGGGCCTGCACCTCGGCCCGCAGCTGGGTTTGATCCAGCACCACCAGCAGCTGGCCGGCCCGTACGGGATCACCGGTGCGCACCAGCAGCCGCTGCACGCGACCGCCCGCTTGGGCCGCCAGGTCGATCTCCTCAGCCGCCTCCAGGGTGCTCACGGTGTTGAGGGTCTGCTCGAAGCGTTGGCTGCTGGCTGGCGCCACCGTCACCAGTGCCGGCGGCCGCCGTTTGCCGCCCTCGCCGCAGCCCGCCAGGCCCAGCAGGAGCGCCGCCAGGGTCAGCGCCCCGGCGGGGGATCGATGGCGGCCACTGCCAGAGCCGATGCCAGCGCCCATGCCCTTGACCCTTGCTTCAGCCATGGTGTCGTTGCCTCCAGCGCGATTGGTTCTGGAGCTCCCAGCCCTTGATGACCCGATAGACGCTGGGCACCACGAACAGGCTCAGGGCGGTGGACACCAGCGATCCTGAAAACACCACGGTGCCAATGCTGATGCGGCTACCGGAGATGGCGCCACTGGCCAGCAGCAGGGGCACAACGCCCGCCAAGGAGGAGAAAACCGTGAGCAGGATCGGCCGCAGGCGGCTCACCGCGGCATCACGGATCGCCGCTTCGAGCTCCAGGCCCTCCCGCAGCCGTTGGTTGGCGAACTCCACGATCAACACGCCGTTCTTCGCCGCCAGGGCTACCAGCATCAGCAGGCCCATCTGGCCGTACACATCCAGGGGCAGGCCCCGCAGCACCAGCCCCGCCAGGGCCCCCAGGAGGGCTAGGGGCACGGTGATCAGGATGATCAGCGGATCGAGCAGGTTCTCGTAGAGAGCCGCCAGCACCAGCCCCATCACCAGCACCGCCAGCAGGAACACCCGCAGACTGCCGCCCCCCGCCAGCCGCTCTTCCCTGGCCAGGCCCGCCCATTCCAGCTCGGTGTCGCTGCTGCCCAGCCGCTGCTGGATCTGCTCCAGCTCCGCCATGGCCTGGCCGGTACTCACACCCGGAGCCGGCAGGGCCCGGATCGTGATCGCCCGCACCAAGCGGCTGTGGTTGATGGTGCTGGGGCCGGTGGCAGGCAGCACACGCACCACTTGGCCCACGGGGATCAGCTGGCCACTGCGGCTGCGCACCTGCAGGCTGAGCACATCCTCCGGGCCGCGGCGCCCCTGACCGTCGAGCTGCACGATCACGCGCCGCACCTGGTCGGCTTCAAAGCTGTCGTTCACATAGCTGCTGCCGAAGCTGGCGCCAATGGTGGACACCAGGGTGTCCAGGTCGATGCCCAGTGAGGCCAGCTGCAGCCGGTCCGGCTCCAGCCGCAACAGCGGCGCATCGGCGTTGAAGCGGGTGGAGACCCGCTCAAAGCGGCCGCTGGCGTTGGCGGCACTGATCAGAGCCTGGGCCCGTTGGGCGAACTGCTCCAGGCTGAGCTGGCCGTTGCTGGTGTCCAGCAGCTCCAGTTCCAGCCCCCCTTCGCTGCTGAAGCCCCGCACACTGGGGGGCGGACTCAGCTGCACCATGGCGTCGCTGATGCGCCGGCTCAGGGCACGGTTCAGCCGTTGGGCA
>JBIIQU010000023.1:0-8699 GCA_044341905.1 Vulcanococcus sp.
TACGAGGAAACCGTGGGCACCGGCCACCTGCTGGAACTGGCGGCCTGGCACCTGGGCAGTGCCGATTACATCGCCGACACCCTGCGGCTGCAGGCCCGGTTCGCCAGGGGGCATGTGCTCGATTTCGGGGGCGGTATCGGCAGCCATGCCCTGGCGGCGGCGGCCCTGCCCCAGGTGGAGGCGGTGTGGTTTGTGGATCTCAATCCCCACAACCGGGCTTTTGTGACCGAGCGAGCCCAGCAGCTGGGGCTCTCGGATCGGCTGCGCTGCTTCCGCGACCTCGACGATCCCCAGCTGCCGGCCCAGTTCGACACGATCGTGTGCCTCGACGTGTTGGAACACTTGGCGGATCCCGCGGCCCAGCTCGGCCTGTTCGAGCGGCGCATGGGCAGCGAGGCGATCGCGTTGCTCAATTGGTATTTCTTCAAGGGCTTCAACGGCGAATACCCCTTCCACTTCGATGCTCCCGAGCTGGTGGAGAGCTTCTTCCGCACCCTGCAGGGCCGCTTTCTTGAAGTGTTCCACCCCTTCCTGATCACCACCCGGGCCTATCGGCGCCTGGGCTGAGCGCCCCCAACAAAAAAAGCCGGCGGGGTGACCGCCGGCTCTTGAACCTGTTGGTGCTGCTGATCAGCCGACGGCGATGTTGATGCGCTTGCGGGTGCGCAGACCGCGCTTGATGGTGTCGAAGCTCACCACACCGTCGCTGAGGGCGAACAGGGTGTCGTCGGAGCCGCGGCCCACGTTGAGACCGGGCAGCACGGAGGTGCCGCGCTGGCGGATCAGGATCGAGCCGGCGCTGACGCTCTCACCGCCGTAGCGCTTCACACCGAGACGCTTGGAGTTGGAGTCGCGGCCGTTGCGGGTGGAGCCTGTGCCTTTCTTGTGGGCCATGGTTCAGAAGGAGAAGGGTGGAAAGGAATGCTGGGGAGATCAGCCGAGGGCCTTGCCGCCCACCGTGATGGACTTCACCATCACGCGGGTGAGTTCCTGGCGATGACCGTTCTTGCGGCGGGTCTTCTTCTTGGGGCGCATCTTGTAGACGATGAGCTTGGGACCGCGGCGATGGGCCATCACCTGCAGTTCCACGGTGGCGCCCTTCACGTAGGGCTGGCCCACGTTGGCGGCCGAGCCGTCGTTCACCAGGAGCACGTTCTCCAGGGTCAGCGTGCTGTCAACGTCGGCGTTCAGACGATCGAAGTCGTAGTAGCGGTTGGGCTGAACCCAGAACTGCGTACCGGAGGCTTCAACGATCGCGTAGGGACCGGTGGGGGTGGCTGTACTCATGGAGGTCCGGGGCGTGGACAGGCTGACGAGCTGGCCTCGTCATTGCGGCCTGCCGCACGGCAATCGAAAGACAAACAAGGATCCTCACCTTTCAAGGTCCTGGTCGTCAACACTGAGGGCACTGCCAGGGACCTTCTCTCGGCGCATGTCTCAGCCGGCTCTCACCATCGCCTCGTTGCTGTCAGACCCGCGCCTGGAGCGGGCCTGCCGGCAGTGGCTCAAAGGTGGCCGTTATCAGCTGGAAGATCTGGGCTCCCGGGTGGCGCCGCTGCAGGAGCTGGAGGACCGGCGCGACACCTTTGATGTGGTGCTGGTGCAGCAGGGCGCCTATCCGCCGGAGATCTACGAGGGTCTGCGGCGCCAGGGCTTGATCCTGCCTGCCGTGGTGGTGGGTGAGGTGAGCGGCCGCATCGAGTACCACGAGGCCGAGGTGCATCTGCCCGAGGACCAGCTCGAGCAGATCACCTACAGCGTGGACGCTGCGGTGTCCCGCTTCCTGCGCCAGGGGCCCCAGGCCGGCTCGACAGGGGAGCCCGCCGCCGCCAGCTCCGGGGGGGTGGCCACGCCGGAAAACTGGCGGCTGCCCAACCGCCTCAAGGGCCGGCTGGGCTACCTGGGCGTTTTTTACAAGCGCGATCCCTCGCTGTTTCTGCGCAGCCTCCCCCAGGGGGAGCGCCAGGAGCTGCTGGCGTCACTGGAGCGCAGTTACCGCGATCTGCTGATCAGCTACTTCAAGGATCCGGCCGCCGCTAACCAGGCGATCGAGAGCTTTGTGCATTCCGCGTTCTTCAGTGATCTGCCGGTGAACAAGGTGGTGGAGATTCACGTGGATTTGATTGACGGTTTCTGGAAGCAGCTCAAGCTGGAAGGGCACAAGAACGACTTTCTCCAGGACTACCGCCTGGCCCTGCTCGACGTGCTTGCCCATCTCTGCGAGATGTACCGCCGATCGGTTCCCCCCGATCTGCCACTTTCCGGCCCGGGATCGGGACCGGGGGCAGAGCCCAGCCAAGCCACAGCCGCTGCCAACCAGGACTACGCCCAGGAGGTGAATTAGATGAGCCCGCGCAAGACCTACATCCTCAAGCTCTACGTGGCGGGGAACACCCCTAACTCGATGCGGGCGCTCAAGACGCTGCGCAACATCCTCGATACCGAGTTTCAGGGGGTGTATGCCCTGAAGGTGATCGATGTGCTTAAAAGCCCGCAGTTGGCGGAGGAGGACAAGATCCTGGCCACGCCCACCCTCGCCAAGATCCTGCCGCCACCGGTACGCCGCATTATCGGCGATCTCTCCGATCGCGAGCGTGTGCTGATCGGCCTGGATCTTCTCTATGAGGAATTGAACGATGAAGGGTTCGCCACGGATGTGGAGGCCGGCGAGTTGCCTTGAAATCCTGCTAAACCCAGTTAGAACACTACGTCTCGCTTAACTTTCCCCTCAGGACCATCCGATCCATGCAGGACCCCAGCTCCCCAGCCCATGCATTGATGTCCGTGCAGAAGCTCCCCACGGGGATCGAGGGCTTCGACGACATCTGTCAGGGCGGCTTGCCGATTGGACGCTCCACCCTGATCAGTGGCACCTCCGGCACCGGAAAAACGGTGTTCTCGCTGAATTTTCTCTACAACGGCATTCGCCAGTTCGACGAGCCGGGCATCTTCGTGACCTTCGAGGAATCTCCCCTCGATATTCTGCGCAATGCTTCCAGTTTTGGTTGGAACCTGCAGGAGATGGTGGAGCAGGATAAGCTCTTTATCCTCGATGCCTCGCCGGATCCCGAGGGGCAGGATGTGGCCGGCAGCTTTGATCTATCTGGTTTGATTGAGCGTATCAATTACGCCATTCGCAAATACAAAGCCCGCAGGGTGGCGATTGATTCGATCACGGCGGTGTTCCAGCAATACGATGCTGTTTCGGTGGTGCGGCGCGAGATTTTCAGGCTGATTGCGCGTCTCAAGGAGATCGGCGTCACCACTTTGATGACTACCGAGCGCATCGACGAATACGGACCGATTGCCCGCTATGGCGTTGAGGAGTTTGTATCCGATAACGTGGTAATCCTGCGCAATGTGCTGGAGGGCGAACGCCGGCGGCGCACCTGCGAGATCCTCAAGTTGCGGGGTACCACCCATATGAAGGGGGAATTCCCCTTCACCATGGGCGCCCATGGCATCAGCATCTTCCCGCTGGGGGCAATGCGCCTCACCCAGCGCAGTTCCAATGTGCGGGTGAGCTCCGGTGTGCCGCGGCTCGATGAGATGTGCGGCGGCGGCTTCTTCAAGGATTCGATCATCCTGGCCACCGGCGCCACCGGCACAGGCAAGACGTTGCTGGTGAGCAAGTTCGTGGAGAACGCCTGTGCCAACAAGGAGCGGGCGATCCTGTTTGCCTATGAGGAATCCCGTGCCCAGCTCCTGCGTAATGCCACCAGCTGGGGCATTGATTTTGAGCAGATGGAGCGCGATGGCCTGCTCAAGATCATTTGCGCCTATCCCGAGTCCACGGGTCTGGAGGATCACCTGCAGATCATCAAGACCGAGATCAGCCAGTTCAAGCCATCCCGCATGGCGATTGATTCCCTGAGTGCCCTGGCACGGGGCGTGAGTCACAACGCCTTCCGGCAGTTTGTGATCGGCGTGACGGGTTATGCCAAGCAGGAGGAGATTGCCGGCTTCTTCACGAACACCTCCGAGGAGTTCATGGGCAGCCACTCGATCACCGATTCCCACATCTCCACCATCACCGACACGATCCTGCTGCTGCAGTACGTGGAGATCCGCGGCGAGATGGCCCGGGCCCTCAACGTGTTCAAGATGCGCGGCTCCTGGCACGACAAGGGCATCCGCGAGTTCGTGATCACTGGCAATGGCCCCGAGATCAAGGATTCCTTCTCCAACTTCGAGCGCATCATCAGCGGCGTGCCCCACCGCATCAACACCGACGAACGCAGCGAGCTCTCGCGGATTGTTCAGGGCGTCACCAGCGACGACAAGCTCTGACGTTCGGCATCCAGCTGCAGTTCATCGGCGTCGGCCAGGTCGAGCGGCAGATCAAACCAGAAGGTGGTTCCCACCCCCAGTTCGCTGGCCATGCGGATTCGGGTGCCGTGCTTCTCGAGGATGCCCCGCACGATGGACAGGCCCAGGCCCGTGCCCACCTCGGTGTGCACGGCGTTTTCCACCCGGTAGAAGCGCTCGAAGATGCGCTCCTGGTCTTCCCGGGAGATGCCTGAGCCGGTGTCGGCGATCTCCACCCGCAGCCGCGGCAGGGGGGCGGTGAGGTCGCAGGTGGGGTTGTCGCTGTTCGGTGCCATGGCGGGATCGAGCTGGCAGGTGTCTGGCCACGGATAGGCCCGCAGGGCCAGCTGCCCGCCACTGGCGGTGAACTTGAGGCCATTGCCCACCAGGTTGTCGAACACCTGCAGCAGCAGATCCCAGTTGCCGCGCACCCGGGGCAGCTGCTCATCCACATCGAGCTCCAGTTGCACGCCCTTGTCGTCGGCATTGAGCCGGTAGTTGCGCAGGGTTTGCTCCATGGCCGGCCGCAGTTCCATCGGCTCCAGGGTCCAGACGCGATCACTCTCCAGGCGGGAGAGATCGAGCACATCATTCACGAGCCGGGTGAGGCGATCGGTTTCGGCGTTGGCGATTCCCAGAAATTCCTTCTTCTCTGCTTCGCTCAGCTGGTCGCCCAGATCGTGGAGGGTTTCCACGTAGCTCTTGATGTTGAACAGTGGCGTTCGCAATTCGTGCGACACGTTGCTGATGAAACGGCTCTGGGCCGCGTTGAGTTCCACCTCACGGGTGAGGTCCTGCACTGTCACGGCGATGCCCTTGAGGGATTCGCCGCTGGCATCCCGCACGGACTGCAGCACGATCCGCAGGGTGCGGGCCGGTTCGCCGAAACTGCAGCGCACGTCATTGCTGTCCTTGTCGCCGGCCAGCAGGCTCTCCAGGGGAGCCTGCAGTTCAACGGCCAGTAGCTCCGGCAGCTCCTCGCACAGTTCGCTGCCCTCCAGCTTGCGGCCCTCCCAACGGAACAGCCGCCTTGCGGTGGGGTTCACCAGCACCACCCGGCCCTCGGCGTCCAGCAGCACGGCGCCATCGGCCATGGTGGCGATCAGCGACTGCTGCTTCACCTGGGCAGCGGTGAGCTCTTCGATGTTGGCCTCGTTGTAGGCCTCCAGCTGGGAGGCCATGTCGTTGAAGCCCTCCAGCAGTTCGCCGAGTTCCCCCCCCACGGGCAGGGCGATGCGGGCCTCGAAATCGCCGCCGGCAATCGAGCGCACCCCCCGCAGCAATTCCTTCACCGGCCGGGTGATGGTGAGGGCGTTGAACACCGCCCCCAGGATCACCAGCACCCAGATGGAGATGAATACCGCCACGGTGACCTCGCGGCTGAGGGCGGCGCTGGCCAGGGCGGCTTCGTTGGGATTGATGCCCAGGGCCAGCACTCCCAGGTAGCGGTCGCCGGCCACCAGGGGCACGAAGACATCGGTGACCTGCCCATCGGGGCTGAGGTGCTGGCGAATCAGGGGGCTCTGGGGCCGGCGGGCCAGATCGGCGGGCACCTCCAGGCGGCGGCTGAGCAGCAGCTCGCTGCTGCCGCTGGTGCCGCTGATGGGGATGCCGAGGTAGATGATCCCCTCGGGATCGGCGAAGAAGATGTAGCGAAGGCTGCGGCTCGACTTCCAGAAGCGTTCCGCCACCGCCGCGAGCTCCCGGTCGTTGCCCTCGGCCACCAGCGGCGTCACGTTGGCGGAGAGCAGCAGGCCCAGGTCGCGGGCGAAGCGGGTGTCGCTCATGCGCACGTCGGCCTGGATGCCGTTGAGCGCAAAGAAGGTGATGCCCGTCATCACCAGGCTCACCACCAGGGTGGCGGCCGCCAGCAGTTTGGTTTGCAGGCTGAATTCAGCCCACCAGCGCTGCAATTTCTGCCACCAGGAGAGTTCAGCCCTTGGCATGGCCAGGGCAGCTGGCTCGGTAGAACTCGCGGGGCTGGCGCTGGTCACGGCTGGGGGTGCCCATGGCGTCGGAGCGGGCCGCAGCCTAGGAGCGCGGCCTAACGGCTCCGCACCTGGTGGCCGATGTCGCGCCGGAAGGTGATGCCTTCGTAGCTCACCTGGGCGAGGCCGGCGTAGGCCCGCTCGAAGGCGGTATCGAAGTCGTCGGCCTGGGCTACCACGGCCAGTACCCGGCCGCCGCTGGTCACACAGCGGCCGTCGGCGTCGTGGCGGGTGCCGGCATGGAACAGCTGCAGCTGCTGGCTCGGCTCCAAGCTGCTGCTGATCGGGTCGCCCTTGCGGATCTCGCCTGGGTAGCCCTGGGCGGCCGCAATCACGCAGGCACTGCAGCTGGGGGCAATGCTGAGCGCGGGGGCCTGATCCAGGGCCCCGTTGGCGCAGGCCAACAGCACCTGGGCCAGTTCAGGCCCCAGCAGTGGCATCAGGGTTTCGCATTCGGGATCACCGAAGCGGCAGTTGAATTCGATCACGCTCGGACCGTTGTCGGTGAGCATCAGCCCCGCGTAGATCACGCCGCGGTAGTCGATGCCCCGGGCCTGCAGGGCCTGGAGGGTGGGCTCCAGCACCAGCTGCCGCACCTCTTCCAGCCCCGCGGCATCCAGCAGGGGGGCCGGGGCATAGGCGCCCATGCCGCCAGTGTTGGGGCCGGTGTCGCCCTCGCCGATGCGTTTGTGGTCTTGGGCGGGGGGCAGCAGCACCATCCGCTGGCCATCGCTGAGGGCAAACACCGACACCTCGGGCCCATGGGTGCGCTCCTCCAGCACAAGGGAGGCCTCACCGGCACCAGCCGCTCCCCCGCCAAAACGGCCGGCAAAGATCTCCTCAATGGCGGCGCGGGCCTCCTCGAGGCTCTCCGCCACGGTGACGCCCTTGCCGGCGGCGAGGCCATCGGCCTTCACCACAAGGGGTTTGCCCTGGGCCTCCAGGGCCTCCAGGGCTTGTTCGCGGCTGTTGGCGGGCCAGAAGCCGGCCGTGGGGATGCCGGCCTCGTGCATCAGCTGCTTGGCCCACTGTTTGCTGGCCTCCAGTTGGGCCCCATCGGCCCCGGGACCAAAGCAGGGGAACCCTGCGGCCCGCAGCCTGTCGGCCAGGCCGGCGGCCAGGGGCGCTTCCGGGCCCACCACCACCAGCTCGATGGCCTGCTCCTGGCAGGCCGCCAGCAGGGCTTCGTGGTTGGTTTCGGCGATGGCCAGTTGTTGGCAGCCCTCCAGGCTCAGGGTGCCGCCGTTGCCCGGGGCCACCCACACCTGCTCCACACCATGGGAGCGGGCCAGGGCCCAGGCCAGGGCGTTCTCACGGCCGCCACCGCCCACCACGAGCACGCGGGCGGGACTCAGCGGGGTCGCCGGGGTGGACATGGCAGCCGGGGAGCAAGGTGGGACGGCCCGCTGGGCTCCCCTAGGTTGTGGGCCAGAGGACGGAACGCGGTGCCACCCCTTCTTTACACGCCGGTGCGCACCGCGCCCGCCTGGCGTCTGGTCGGCCGGCTGTGTGCCCCCGTGGCCGGCGCCCTGATGCTCACGGCCGCTGTCCCAGTCCAGGCGAAGCTGCCCTTCATCGGCAATCTGTTCGCCAAGCCGGCCCCACCGCCCAGCGGACCCTCGGCGCCACCGTTGCCGGGCAGCACCCCGGAGGCCGATTTTCAGACCCTGCTGCAGCGCGGCACGATCCCGGACCTGAACCTGGCCTGCCAGGAGGCCGCCAGCTTCGACTTCGTGACGCGCCTGCGCCTGTTGCGCCAGCGGCTGATGCTGGTGGCCCCGGCGCCCCAGCCCCTCGACACGGTGCTGCTCAATGCCAATGCCCTGCTGAGCTGCCGCGCCCCAGACGATGCCCTGGTGGTGCTCAACCGCTATGGCCCCAAGGCCGGGGTGGAGCGGGACCGCTGGCTGATCCTGCGCTGGCGGGCGGCCAATGCGGGTCTGAATCACGCGGTGGCGGCGGAATCCCTGCAGCTACTGGCCAACGGCCAGCTGGCCAGCCTGGAAACGGTGGCGCTGCCGCTGCGGTTGCGCGATGACGGCACCCTGGTGACCCGTGCCGCCCTGGACGTGCTGGCCGATCACCTGGCCACGCTCGGGCGCGATCAGGAGGCCGCCACGGTGCTGCTGGCGGCCCGGATGCCGGGGAAAGCGGCGGCGGAGCGGCTGCAGCGGGCCGTGGCCCTGTTGCGCCAACGTCCGGTGGCGGAGCGCAACCAGCTGCTGGAGCAGGCCCTCGACCAGGCGGCTGCCGATGGGGCCTGGGGGCTGGCCCTGGCCCTGCTCCACGATCAGCGCCAGCTGCTGCAGGCCAGTGGTGTCAGCGACGAGGCCGCTCGCCAGCGCCTGCTGCGGCTGAGCCAGCGGGTGGACGATGCCTACAGCGAGTGGCAGGCCAGGCGGC
>JBIIQU010000024.1:0-8605 GCA_044341905.1 Vulcanococcus sp.
GTCGGGGGCCATGGATGCAGAGGAGCTTCGTCTTCGACGACCCTTGTGGGTCAGGCTGCAGCCAGGTTGGCGGCCACGAAGTCCCAGTTCACCAGCTTCTCCAGGAAGGTGGTCATGTAGTCGGGGCGGCGGTTCTGGTAGTCCAGGTAGTAGGCGTGCTCCCACACATCCATGGTGAGCAGGGCCTTCTGACCGTGGGCCAGGGGCAGGTCGGCGTTGGGGGTCTTGGTCACCTTCAGGGTGCCGTTGTCCAGCACTAGCCAGGCCCAGCCGCTGCCGAACTGGGTAGCACCGGCGGTCTTGAACGCCTCAACAAAGGCCTCGAAGCTGCCGAAATCGGCATTGATCTTGTCGAGCAGAGCACCGCTGGGGCTGCCACCACCACCGGGCTTGATGCACTGCCAGTAGAAGCTGTGGTTCCACACCTGGGCGGCGTTGTTGAACACACCGGCCTTGCTGGCATCACCGGCCACGGCGGTGATGGTCTCTTCCAGGCTCTTGCCGTCCAGGTCGGTGCCTGCCACCAGGTTGTTGAGGTTGGTCACGTAGGCAGCGTGGTGCTTGCCGTGGTGGAACTCCAGGGTCTGGCGGGAGATGTGGGGCTCGAGCGCGTCGAGGCCGTAGGGCAGCGCGGGCAGCGTGTGGGCCATGGAGGGAGTCCGGTGAGCGGCCGGCATCCTAACGATCGCTTCAGGTTTCGAAAGTCGGGAGAACCGGCCTGCCCGTTGGCCTCAACGGCCGATCTGCAGCAGTTCCACCTCGAAGATCAAGGTGGCGTTGGGGGGGATCACGCCGCCGGCGCCACGTTCGCCGTAGGCCAGGTCGGGAGGGATTACCAGCTTGCGCTTGCCGCCCACCTGCATGCCTGCCACGCCTTCATCCCAGCCTTTGATCACCCGGCCTGCGCCGAGGGGGAAGGAGAAGGGGCCGCGGCCGTAGCTGCTGTCGAACTCCTTGCCGTTTTCGAGGGTGCCGCGGTAATTCACCGACACGGTCTCGCCGGATTTGGCTTCTGGGCCATCACCGATCACCAGGTCGGTGATGCGCAGGCCGCTGGGGGTCACGCGCTCTTTGGCGGCCACCAGTTCACCGCCCAGCGCATTGGCGCCGGAATTGGCGATCTGATCAGGGGAGCCGGCGTCGTCGATGGCCATGGCAAACAGGGTGGGGTTGGGATCTTCGGGATCCAGCTCGATCCGGCCCCCCGAGGCGGTGCTGCTGCTCACCACTGCCGTGCTCAGCGCCGCGGTAGCGGCGGGATTCGGGCTGGCGGCCACCACCGTGGAGGGCGCCACGAGCTGGCTCACGAGGGCCAGCAGCAGGCAGGCCACGCACACCGCCGAACTGATCAGGATGTCGCGCATGGGAGAGGGATTGAGCGGTCCGTGGTGGGATTCTGCCCCAGGGATTCCATGGCGCCGCAGCCCCCCTTAATCGGGGATGTCGCTCAGGTCGCCGCCGGAGGGCCGCCCGCCGTTGTTGCGCAGCTGCCGCTCCAGGCGATCCAGGCGCCCGCGCAGTTCGTCCAGTTCCCGTTGCCGGGCCAGGCCCAGGTCCTGCAGCAGGTGGTCGATGTTGCGTCCCACCTGGCGCTCTGTCTGCTTTTCCAGCTCGGGGTTCTCTCCTCGCAGGCTGCTGAGCACCTCATCCACCAGGGCCGTGGCCTGGGCCGGATCGAGGCGGCCGCTGCTCACCCAGGCCTGGGTCACGCTGCGCAGGCGGTCAGCCACCAGGGAGGTGGTGCCGAGGCCCCGCAGGAGTAGCTGCTGGAGGGGATTGGCTGGATCCATGGCTGGCACAGCGCCTTGGGTTCACAACCCAAACCATGGCGCTTCCTTAGGTTGCTGGCCATGGCAGGGAACCGGCAGTTCTGGTGGATCACCGCCCTTGGGGGCGGGCTGTTGGCCGGCGCGTCATTGCCCCCCCTGGGCTGTCCGCCGCTGTTGTGGCTGGCCCTGGTGCCGCTGTGGGCCCAGGGCCCCAGGGCCGCCTGCGTGTGGGGTGCCGGTGCGGTGCTGGTGAGCCATCGCTGGCTGCTTTGGCTGCATCCCCTCGACTGGGTTGGGGTGCCCCTGCCCCTCAGCCTGCCCCTGTGCCTGCTGCTGCTGGCCGGTTGTGCCCTGCTGGGGGGCCTGCTAGTGGGCAGCTGGCGCTGGCTGGTGCAACGGCTGGGGGTGGACGGTTGGTGGGCGGCGCTGCTGGCGGCCAGTGTCTGGGGGCTGGCGGAAGTGCTGCTGGCCCGCGGTCCCCTGTTTTGGATTGGCCTGGGATCCGCTGCCCTACCGGGGGACCGGGCCCTGGCGGGGCTCGCCCAGGGGCTGGGGGCCGGTGGATTGGCGGCCCTGCAGCTGCTGCTGGGCTGGGGGCTGTGGCGCGTGCTGGCCGCCGCCGTGGCTCCACAGAGGGGCTGGTGGCGCTGGGCGATCGCCTGGTTGGCGGCGGTGCTGGTCCTGCACCTCTGGGGCTGGCAGTTGCTGCAGCCGTTGCAGCGGCAGGCAGGCCTGGAGCCCGAACGAACGCTGCTGTTGCTCCAGCCCGCCATCCCAACCCGGCACAAGTTCGAGGTTGTCCAGCAGCAGCTGTTGCTGCGTCGGCTGATGGGCGCCCAGCAGGAGGCTGAAGCCCGTGGGGCCTCGGCTCTGGTGCTGCCAGAGGGCGCCCTGGCGCTGGGCCAGCCCCTGCCCCAGTCCGCGGCGGTGGAGGTGCTCACGGGGGGCTTTCGCCTGGCGGATGACCAACTCCGCAGTGCCCTGCTGGCGTTTCCCGCTGGCGAGCAGCAGCCCCAGGGCGCTGTGGATAAGCACCGTCTGGTGCCCTTGGGGGAGTGGGTGCCCCTGAGTGGCCTGGTGGAGTGGGCGGGGCTGTCCGCGGTAGGGGGGCTGTCCCCTGGTGCGCCTTCTCGGCTGTTGAGCCGGCCCTTGGGCTCCATTGGCGTGGCCATCTGCTACGAGCTGGCTGATGGCACCGCCCTGGCGGCGGCCACGCGGGAGGGGGCCGCTTGGTTGCTGGCTAGTGCCAATCTCGACCCCTATCCCGCCCAGTTGCAGCGGCAATTTGCCGCGTTGGCGCAATTGCGGGCCATTGAAACCAGCCGTTGGCTGGTGAGTGCGGCCAACACGGGGCCGAGCCTGGCCGTTGATCCCGCCGGGGTGGTGCAGCGACAATTGCGGGCCGGCGAGGCGGCCACGTTGCTGGTGCAGGTGCAGCCGCGCCAATCGCTCAGTTTCTACGGACGCTGGGGTGAGCTGCCCTTGCTGCTGGCGGCCCTGCTAGGGGCCATGGGCGCGGCCACAACCGCCTGGAATACACGTCTGTCTTGCATGAGACAATCTTGAGACTTTCTTGGATTGGGCTTGGTCGTGTGCCCCGCTCGCCAGCGTGCTGCGCTGCTTGGCTGCCTTGCCGGTGTTTTGGGGTTTCCGCTGGCGCTTGCCTCCCAGGCATCCGCCGGCCCATGGTCTGATCCTGTGCTGGAACGGCTCCAGGCGGCCGGTGTCAGTGTTGTGTGGCGTGCTGATTGCGGTGGGCCGCGCCTGTGGGCTGCCTACAACATGGGGGCCAACGAACTGTGTTTGGGCGCTGAGCTTGGCCGGCGTCCACAGGAGCGGGCCACGGTTCTGCGTCATGAGGTGATCCACGTGGTGCAGGACTGCCTGGATGGCCTGGAGACGCCCACGTCACTCACCTTGGCCGAGGCCCTGCGGGCCTCGGGTCGGTTCAGCTCAAGCCAGCTCAATGGCTTTTTCCTGCAGTACCTCCGCCGACAGGACAACTGGCGGCACGTGGTGGCCACCACGGCACCGCTGCCCCTGGACAGCCGCCAGCGGGAGATGGAGGCCTATGCCTTGCAGGTCGATCCCGCGTTGGTGAGCCGTCTGCTGGCGCTTCATTGCCCACCCAAAGCTCTTTAAGGCTCTGTGCTGGTGATTCAGGGCACCGCGCTGCTGTTGCCGCCAGGTTGCCGTCAACGGCTGCCAGGGAAGGTGTGCCTGTTGAGGCCACAAAAAAGACTCCTTGCGATGCAAGGAGTCTTAAATGGAGCCAAGCGGATTCGAACCGCTGACCCCCTGCATGCCATGCAGGTGCTCTACCAGCTGAGCTATGGCCCCGTTTGGTATCGACGAACTGCCTAAACCTGGTGATTTGGCTTGGCCGTGAGGCCCGCCCGTTCGATGTGAAAAGCTTACACCGCAGCGGGTGCGGAGCCTCACACCTGGCGCCAGACCGCCACAAGTCGGCCCTGCACGCTCACCTGTGCTGCATCCATCACGATCGGCTTGTAGGCCGGGTTCGCCGCTTCCAGTCGCACCTGGCGGCCTTGGCGATGGAAGTGCTTGAGGGTGGTGCCGCTGCCTGGCACTAGGGCGCTCACGATCGTGCCTTCCCGCAGTCGGCTGGGGTCGCTCACTGGCTCCATCAGCACCACGTCTCCGTCGGCGATGTGAGCCTCCACCATCGAATCGCCGTTCACGGTGAGGGCAAACAGCCCACGGGTGTCCAGCACGGGAGCGAGGTCCAGTCGCTCTTGAACGTCGTCGAAGGTTTCCACCAGGCCGCCGGCGGCCACCGCCCCCAGCACCGGGATGCCACCCGCCACGCCTCCCAGTAGTTGCAGGGTTCTGGCCTGCCCCTCTTGCCAGGTGATCCAGCCCTTCTGTTGGAGATGTCGCAGCCGGCTCTGCACCGGTGCTGGTGAGCGCAGGCCCATGGCCTCCATCATCTGGCGGATGGAGGGGCTGTGGCGGTGCTGGCCGATGTAGTCCGCCAGCCAGTCGTAGAGCTCCTGCTGGGCCTCGGTGAGCAGTTGCTGATCGGGCACCGGCAATACAGATGAACCACTGGCCCAGTTCTGCCAGAGCGCGTGCGTTTTGTCCAGCCTGTGCCGTGTGCGGCTACAACCCGGTTATGTCGTCGCCTGGTGGTTTGCCATGGTTCGATCCCTGGTCTGCTGGCTTCCCTCCTTCAGCTTGTTCCTCATGGCAGGGCCGGTAGCTTGGGCCGATGCCCCCGCGCTGCGCTGTTCCACGGCCACCCTGAAGGGCACCTACCTCTACAACCATGCGGGCATTCTCCAGGGCCTGCCCTATGCGGAAAGTGGACGTGAGGTGTACGACGGCCAAGGCGGGATCGTTCTGACCTACCAGGGCTCTGATGGAGCTGGCGGCACGGAGTTGGCCACCTACACGGTGAGCGCCGATTGCCTGGGCAAGGCCATCTATCCCGACGGCCAGACAGCCACCAGCTTCATCAGCCCTGACGGCAGCCGCTTCACGTACACGATCACTGGTGCTCCAGGACCTAAGCCCAGTGCCCTCTCCGGATCAGAGGTGAGGGTGGCCCCTTAGCCCCCCAGGATTGTCGCCAGCAGAGCCTGCTGGGCGTGGAGGCGGTTTTCGGCCTGATCGAAGATGCGATTGGCGCTCCCCTCCATGGCTCCGGCACTGATTTCCAGTCCCCGGTAGGCCGGCAGGCAGTGCAGCACGATCGCCCGGGCGTCCGCCTCGGCCAGCAGCTCCTCGTTCAGGCACCAGCCCGCGAAGGCCTGTTCCCGTTCGGCCTTTTCCTGTTCCTGGCCCATGGACGCCCAGACGTCCGTGTAAAGGGCGTGGGCACCGCGCACGGCTGCCACTGGTTCGTGCACCACAGCGATGCTGCAGCGGTCTGCCGCCAGCGCCTGCGCCTGCTCGAGCACAGCTGGACTGGGTTCGAAGCCCCTGGGGCAGCCGATCTGCACGTTCACCCCCAGCAAGGCGCCACACAGCATCAGCGAGTGGGCCACGTTGTTGCCATCGCCCACATAGGCCAAGGTGAGGCCCGAGACCTCCCCGAAGGCCTCCTGCAGGGTCAGGTAGTCGGCCAGGGCCTGGCAGGGGTGTTCCAGATCGGTGAGGGCGTTCACCACCGGGATCGAGGCCCAATGGGCGTATTCGCAGAGCTCCTCCTGGGCGAAGGTGCGAATCGCCAGGGCATCGACGTAGCGGCTCAGCACCCGGGCGGTGTCCGCCACGGGCTCGCCGCGGCCCACCTGGGTTACCGAGGGGTTGAGATCGATCGTCTGACCCCCCAGACGGGCCATGGCCACCGTGAAGCTCACCCGCGTGCGCGTGGAGGCTTTGGTGAAGATCAGGCCCAGGATTTTGCCTGCCAGGTTTACCTGGGTGCGGCCCGCCTTGAAGTCGGCGGCCAGCTGCAGCAGCGCGTGGGTCTGGTCGGCGTTGAGATCGGCCGAGGAGAGGAAGTCCCGTCCGTGGAGCAGCTCCAGGCAGGAATCGGCGCTGGAGCTAGCCATCGACCCTTCTCAAAGAACCCTTATCCGGGATCAGGGGCCCGTCCGTCAAGGGGTCAGGCAATGGCCTGGGCGTCCTCGGGCATCACGCTGCTGGCCAGGAGGTTTTTGAGGTCGTCGCCCTCGATCACCTCCTTCTCCAGGATCTGCTGCGAGATGCTCTCCAGCAGACCGCGGTTGTGGCGCAGGATCGAGAGGGCCCGATCGTGGGCCCGATCCACCAGCGTGCGCACTTCCCGGTCGATGGCCTGGGCGGTGGCATCGCTCACCACCCGGCGGGGATTGTTGCCAGCCCCGAGGAATCGGCTGCCGCCCTGCTTGTCGTAGGCCAGCGGGCCCAGGATGTCACTCATGCCGTAGGTGCCCACCATCTGCTCGGCGATATCAGTGGCCCGCTGGAGATCGTTGGAGGCGCCGGTAGTGATTTCGCCGAACACGATCTCCTCGGCACTGCGCCCGCCCAGCAGGGTGGCGATCTGGCCTTCGAGGTCTTCCTTGGAGTTGAGGAAGCGCTCCTCGGTGGGCAACTGCAGGGTGTAGCCCAGGGCGCTCATGCCCCGGGGCACGATCGAGATCTTGGCCACCTTGCTGCCGCCCGGCATCAGGTGCCCCACGATGGCGTGGCCCACCTCGTGATAAGCCACCACCCGTTTTTCCTCGGGTTGCAGCACGCGGCTCTTTTTCTCGAGGCCCGCCACCACCCGTTCAATGGCCTCGTTGAGGTCGGCCTGTTCCACCTCGGTGCGGTAGGAGCGGGCGGCCAGCAGGGCGGCCTCGTTCACCAGGTTGGCCAGATCGGCGCCCGCGAAGCCACTGGTGGCCTGGGCGATCTTGTCGATGTCCACGCTGGGTGAGAGCTTCACCTTCTTGGCGTAGATCTGCAGGATCAATTTGCGGCCCGAGAGGTCGGGACGATCCACCAGCACCTGGCGGTCGAAACGGCCCGGACGCAGCAGGGCCGCATCGAGGGTTTCCGGCTGGTTGGTGGCGGCCAGCACGATCACCGGTTTGTCCTGAGCGGCGAAGCCATCCATCTCGGTGAGCAGCTGGTTGAGGGTCTGCTCCCGCTCGTCGTTGCCGCCCACCACACCCATGGAGCCGGCGCGGCTCTTGCCGATGGCATCCAGTTCGTCGATGAAGATGATGCAGGGCGCCTTTTTCTTGGCCTCCTCGAACAGGTCGCGCACCCGGGCGGCACCGGCGCCCACGAACAGCTCCACGAATTCGGAGCCCGAGATGATGAAGAAGGGAACCTCCGCTTCACCGGCCACGGCTTTGGACAGCAGGGTTTTGCCCGTGCCGGGAGGGCCCACCAGCAGCACGCCCTTGGGGATGCGGGCACCGATGGCCGCGTAACGCTCGGGCTTCTTGAGGAAGTCCACAATTTCGGCCAGTTCGGCCTTGGCCTCATCCACGCCGGCCACGTCGGCGAAGGTGACCCGGGATTCCTCATCGGGCACGTACACCTTGGCCTTGCTCTTGGTGAAGCTGAGGGCCCCCTGGGCGCCGCCCATCTGGCGGCGGGCAAAGAACTGCAGCACCAGGATGAAGATCAGCGGTGGCACCACCCAGCTCAGGGCTGTGGTGATGAAACTGGGCTTCTGCGGGGGAGCGGCGGCGAACTCCACGCCGTGCTGCTCCAGCCGCTGGGGCAGATCCATGTCGAAGATCGGCGTGGTGGCCAGCACCGACGGAGCCCCCTCTTCGGCGTTGTTGAGCTCGTAGCGGATTTGCTCCTGGGTGATGTAAGCCCGCTTGACGTTGCCGTCGTCCACCTGGCTGATGAACAGGGAGTAGGGAACCCTGGGCACCTGCTGCATCGACTGGTTCGGCAGGAAGCTGCTGAACAGCAGCAACACGCCGAAACCGATCAGGACCAGGTTGATGATGCCGAAGCGCCTGTTGGGAGGCGTGTCGTCCTGGCGGATGGCCATGCGGCGGAAAGCTTGTTAGGCCCAAACTAGTTGCCACGCCTCAAGCGCGCGCGGGGTGACAACCGAACGCCCCCTTCTGCATGTGTGGCCGCTTTTCCCTCACTGCCTCCCTCGATCGCCTGCTGCCCCGACTGGGTGGCTCCCTGCCGGAGGGACTGGCTCGCTACTACGCCCCGCGTGCCCTGATCCAGCCAGGCGAGCCCCTGTTGGTGCTGCGCCAGGAACACGGCCAGAGCGGCTCGGCCCTGATGCTCTGGGGCCTGCTGCCGGAATGGAGCAAGGATCCCCTCGGGCGCCATGGGGCCGGCCAGCGGCCCTTCAATGCCCGCAGGGAAACGGTGGCGGAGAAGGCCACGTTTCGCGGACCCTGGCGCCACCGCCGCTG
>JBIIQU010000025.1:0-8512 GCA_044341905.1 Vulcanococcus sp.
CAGACCCAGCTACAGGCCTACGGCGACTGGCTCGAGCAACGCGGATCCCGGCCCCAGCCGCTCGATCCGGCGCCGCTCAGCAACGACCTCCAGCGCATGGAGCAACTGGTGAACCGGGAGCGCAGCGGCCCACGCCATCTGGCCCTGCGCCAAGGCCGCTGGGAGCGGCGGCTACGGCTGTGGCAGCTCGCCCACTTTCACTGGATCGCCTGGGAACGGCTGATGGCCGGGCTGCCGGAGCAGCAGAGCGTGCAGGCCGATCTGCTGCGCCAGGCGGTGGAGGAGCTGCAACAGCAGTTGGGCGGAGAACCAAGGCCTACCCCAGGACGCCAGCCGCAGCGCTGGCAGCAGCTGGCCCAACACCTGCAGATGCCGCTGCTGCCGCTGCTGGCCCTGGCCGAGGAAGGCCGCCCCCTGCATGCCTGTCTTGGGGGATTGAACCGGATGGCACCGCCGTGATCAACCGCAACGCCCTGCGCACGGCCCTCACCGCCGGGCTCGGCAATGCCTTCGCCAGCCTGTCCGGCGTTGAGTTCAGCCAGTACGTGGCCCTGGCGGTGCTGGCTGTGTCCACCGGCACCTACGGCGGAGCCCTGGCCCTCGGGCGCCAGCGCCTACTGGGCACTGCACTGGGGTCGGTGTTGCTGCTGATCGGTTACGAGGGCTTGCGGGGTGTGCCGATGCCGCTCGCGATCGCCATCACCCTCGGCGCCTTGCGCCTACTGGGCGGGCTGCTGAAGCTGCAGGTGGGCTACAAGGTGGGCGGCATGATCATCGTGATGGGCTGGCTCGTGCACGAGGGCGGCCTGGCCACCTGGATCCCGATCCGCTTCTTCTGGACCTCCTTCGGAGTGCTGATCACGCTGCTGGGGCTGCGGCTGTTCTGGCCAGCCCGCGGACTCGACCTCAGCCTCGCCCTGGTGGCCGACCTGCTCGACCAACTGCAGAGCTGTTACACCGACTTGGCCGCAATGGTGGATCCCGCTACGGAGGGCCAGGGGGCCGAAGCGGTGACCATCCACCGCTACCGGGCCTTGCGCAACCGATTAATCGCCATCCGGCAGCAACGGCCAGTGCTCCAGCAGGAACTGGGCACGCTGCCGGAGCGCCATCCCGCAACCCTACTGATGGCCAATTTTGATGCCACCAGCTCCCGGCTGATCACGATGGTGGGCGGCATGGTGCGGGAGGCACCCACCCTCCAGGACCCCCAACTGGTGGTGAAGTTGCACCGGGCCGAAGCGGAACTGCTGCTGGCCATGGCCAGCCAGCTCGGCCGATGGAGCCAAGAGATCCGCTCGCGCAAGGGCCTGCCTGAGCCTCCGCTCACGGGCCTGCAGCTTCCCGACAGCTGGGAGCAGCTGGGCCAGGAACTCAACAATCCCACCGCCAACAGGGCCTCCCTGCAGCGGCTGGAGCGCATCGCCAGCCGGCTGATGCTCTGCCGCCAGGCGGCCCAGGCCATCCGCGATGGCGAAGCAAACTGGGCAGCAATCCTGGGGAGGGCCTGAACCAAGCGATGGCCCTCCTCAGCCAACTGCTGCAACAGCGTCACGCCTATTACCGCGCCCTGCTCGCGGTGGAAGTGATCGGCCTAGTGAGCCTGCGCGGCCTTGAAAACGCGCCACGGCTGGTGAGCGTGATGTACCTGGTGATCTCCGGCGTGGCTGTGCTGCTGGATTCACCTTTGCTGCCGCAAAACAGGCTGAAACCAACAGAAAACGAGTCAATCCCGCAGCGGCTGGAGCACCGGCTACACAAGGCTTTGCGCCGCCGCAAGGTGGTGGTGATCGCCTGGATGCTGGCGCTGGTGATCGAGGTGATCTGGCAGGTCGCGCTGGTGTTCAACCCGGCGCTGGCCGTTCAGCTCAGCGTGGCGCATCTGGTGATCTGGCTGGTGCTGATGCTCCAGCTGCTGTGGGGGGTGATCACGGCCCTGGCCGAAGAACCGCTCTTCAACGGCGACCTGATCATGGGCGCGGCGGCGGGCTATCTGCTGGTGGGATTCACCGGTGGCATCGTGCTCAATTCCCTGCTGGTGCTCGACCCGGCGGCCTTCAACCTCGCAGCCCATGGCCAGGCGCTGCCCGATGGCATCGGCCATGCGCCGGCCATGCTGGGAGCCGCCTTCGCCAGCCTCACCACCATGGGCAGCCCGGTGCTGAAAGCCGGGAGCCTCACCAGCCTCACTGCCAGCGTGGGCATCACGATCGTGGGCCAGCTGTATGTGGCCATCCTGATCGCCGGGGTGCTGGGCAAGCCAAGGGCGCTGGGTCAGCCGGACCAGGCCGTTGCCGCCCCTGAAGCTGAACACCTCCAGGGAAGAAGAGCCGTTGCACGAAGCAGATTGAGGCTTCCGAGGCGCTGACCTGCATCACCGTGGCCCTGCGCAATCGTGCCCTTGCTCTGTTGTGGCTGGGGATCAGCCCAGCCCATTTGGCACACACTGCCCTGGCCGCTGCACCGGCACTCCCGCCAACAGCCCAGCGCAATCCCTCCACCACCACTGGCCAGTTGGAGCGCAGCTGGCAGCGCCTGGACAAGGAATTACGAGCCCTCGACCAGCTGCTCCCGAGCGAGCCCGAGCCTCCGGTGGGCAACGTGCTCGCCACGCCGCAGCTGCCCGCCAATCTGATCCGGGCCAACCAACCCGCCAGCGGCCGGATTCAACCCGCCGATGCGGTGGCCAGCCCCCCGCTGGATCTACCCACCCCACAGCAACTCCAGGCCGGCAGCGTGGCCAGCCTGAGCCTTGAACAGGCCGTGGCCATCGCCTTTGCCAACAGCGCCACCCTGCAGGCCCAGCGTGAACAGGTGGCCGCGGCCCTGGCCAGCTTCCAGGCCTCCATGGGCAGCTATTGGCCCACCATCAGCGCCTTTGCCAGTGGCAGCTACGAGGGCAGCCGCAGCACCACCACCGCGCAACAGCCCAACAACAATCTGGGATTTGGTCCGCTGTTTGACCCTCAAGGGCTGCTCAGCCCCGGGCCAAACGGCACGCCTGTCCCCACGGCAGGGCCCTTCTACGTTCCCGAGGGTGGTTCCGCGGCGGCCACCTCCAGCGAATGGGGCTTGGAGGGCGGCCTCCAGCTCAACTACGCCCTGCTCGACTTCGCCCGCACACCCACGGTGCGCGCGGCACGCGCCAGCCTGGAGCAGCAGCGCAGCACCTACGCCAACCAACTGCGCTCCCTGCAGCTGCAGGTGAGTGAGGCCTACTACCAGCTCCAGCAGGACGAGCAGCTGGTGCGCGTCTACGACGCCAACGTGCGCAACGATCTGGTGATCCTGCAGGACAGCCTCGACCTCAAACAGGCCGGCCTGGTGCCCAGGCTCGATGTGCTGCGCCGCCGCGCCATCCAGGCCTCGGACGAAGAAACCCTGATCCAGGCCCTGGCCGACCGGGCGGTGGCACGGCGCCAGCTGGCGGTGCTGCTCAACCTGCCGGCCAGCGTGACCCCCAGCCCCAGCGACCCGATCGTGGTGCAGCCCCGCTGGCCGCTCGATCTCGAGGCGAGCCTGCTGGCGGCCTACCGGGGCAATCCCGAACTGGAGGCGATCCTGGCCACGCGCACAGCCCTACGCCAGCAAAGCCAGGCCACCGCAGCCGGCCTGCTGCCGAAACTGTCCCTGTTTGCCAACGCCAGTGGCAGCGGCTCCCAAACCAGTCTGGGCAACTTCGCGTTCGGTGGAGGGGGCTGCTGCGGCTCCACCGCCCTCCCTCTCTCCAGCACCAGCGGTGGGGACTGGTCGGCGGGACTCACCCTCACCTGGCTGCTGTTTGATGCCGGCACCACGGCAGGTCAGGCGCGGGCCCTGGCCAAGCGGGAGGCGGCCGCAGCGCAGCAGTACGCCGCCAGTCGCAACGACATCCGCCTGCGGTTGGAGCAGGCCTTTTTTAACCACGAAGCCAGTCTCGCCAAGCTCAGCTCCGCCCGCCGCGGGGTGGCCGCCGCCCTTGAGGCCTTCCGCGACGTGCGCCTGCGCTACCTCACGGGCCTCGACAGCGAGCTCAATCTCTCCAATACCCAGGACCGGCTGATCAACGCCCTGGTGCAGCGGATCAACGCCACGGTGAGCGTGAACATCACCTACGCCAAGCTGTTGAAGGAACTGCTGCCGATGCCGCGTGATCCCAATCTGCCGATCCAGCCACAGCTGCAGCTGAGCAGCCGTGCCACAGCCCAACCCTGATCGGGCCCAACGCCATGGTTGTCGCCCTGCCCTCCCTGAGCCCCCTCTGGCGCAACAGCCTGCGGATCTGGCTAGCTACCACCCTGGTGATCGGGATCATGCTCTGGGCCGGACGCAGCCAGGTGCTGGGGCTGGCACTGGTGATGGCGGTGTTGTTCGTGAACGAGAACGACCTCACCCCCGCCCGCAGCATCGGCCAGATGGTGGGCGGCGCCTTGATCGGCATCCTCACAGCGATGGTGTTGCATGAGATCTCCACCAGCTGGGTGGTGCTGGGCATTGCGTTGCTGGTCACCGGTGTGCTGGTGCGCAACCTGGGGCTGCTCAAGGGCCTGAGCACGGGTTACCTGAGCTGTTGGGCCCTGGAACTGATGCACCACGGCAAGCAGTTCAACTGGGCGCTCATCTTCAACATGGCGCTCGCGGTGGTGGTGGGGATCCTGATGGCGCAGATCGCCACCTGGGCGCTATGGCCTCGGCGACCTCTGCAACAGCTACCCGCCCTGGAAGCCAGGATCGCCGGCCAGCTCAGCCAGCAGATCAGCGCGATGCAGCAGTGGTTAGGCACAGGCGGGTCGCCCCCTGCGGCCCTGCGCTCACAGGATCTGCTGCCCAGCATTCAGCTGTTGCAACAGCTCCGCGACCAAAACCAGGGCCTTCCCATGCCCGCCCACACCAAACACGTGTTGTCGCGCTGGGCCCAGGCCGGCAGCCTCTGGAGACACGTGTTGCGCCAGTGGCTGCTGCTGGAGCCGCTGCTGCGACAGCTGGCCACACCCCTGCCGGCGGAGAGCCCCCAGCCGCTGCTGCTCAGCTCGCTCGCCGATCTGGTGGGGAGCCTGCAAGCCCAGCCCACCACGGCTCCAGTGCTGGGCCCCTCGAGCCCGGCGCAGCGTTGGCTGGAGGAAGCCGGGCATCTGGGCGCCCCCCAGCCCCTGCTGCTGGCCATCGGCCAGCAGTGCCAGGACCTGCAACAGCTGCTCCACAGCCGAGCCCTGCTGCAGGCCTCGCTGCAGCAGCGGTTGGAAGCGAGCCGATGACCAGCGCAGCCCTGCGGGACGGCCTGCGCCTTGCCGCCACCGTGACGGTGGTGAACGGCTTCGCCAGCCTCACCGGCCTGCCCTTTGCGCTCTACGCCTCCCTGGCGGTGCTGAGCGTCACCGTGGGCAACTACGGCAACACCCTCGAACTCGGCCGTCAGCGGCTGGTTGGCACCGCGGTAGGAGCCGTGGTGGTGTTCTTCGGCTACCGGGCCTGGGGGGATCTGCCCCTGGTGGTGGCGCTGCCATTGGCCCTGCTGCTAGCCCGGTTGATCGCCGGCTCGTTGCGACTCACCGTGGGCTACACGGTGTGCTGCTTCGTGGTGGTGATGGGCTGGCTGACCCACGACCAGCAGCTCGACACCTGGATCCCGCTGCGGTTGTTCTGGACCGCCTTCGGCATCCTGATGGCCCTGCTCAGCCTGCGCCTGTTCTGGCCCTCACGGGCCCGGATCCAGCAGCGGGAGGGGCTGCTGCAACTTCTGGTGGACTTGGGTGCCACCCTGGAGGGTGTCGCCGGCCAGCACCCCGAAGCCAGCCAGTCCCACGACAAACGGCGCCGCAACCTGGGCCAACAGCTCCGCCGCCTGCGCATCACCCTGCTGAACCTGCGCGACCAACGCCAGGGCGCCCTGCTGGAGCTGGGCGTCCAGGCCTCCCAACATCCTCTGGCCCGAATGTGGGACCTGCTCGATCAAACTTGTGAAGCGCTGATCCTCGATCTCGATGAGCTGCGGCGCCTGCCGGAACCCGACTGGCAGACCTGGGGACTGCGGAGCAACGCCGCTGCAGCAGCAACCTTTGTGGAAGGCGTGGCCCAGCGGCTGCTGCTCTGGCAGGAACACCTGCGCAGTTCCTTGCAGCTGCAACCACCGCCGAGCTCCCCTCGGCCTGCCCTCCCGCTGGAGGTGCTGCAGACGCCGGAATCGCTGGCGGCCTATCAACAGCTCACCCCCGAGCAGCTGCAGCGGGTGGCCTCCCGCCTGGTGGTGCTCAACCGCCTCGATCACACCCTGGCGAGCACCGAACGGCAATGGCGAGAGCTGGTGGCGTGAGTCCTCAGAGATTGGGCCGCGACGACCACCAGCGCTCGATCCGATAGAGCAACACCACCACCAGCACCACGAGCCAGAACCACAGCTCCGGTGGGTTGGCGTTGAACAGGATCAACAGCAACACCACTTCGCTCACGAGCCAGGGGAACTCCTGCCGCAGCAAGGGGTTACGAATCTGAGAGGGAGACCAGAACTTCACAGGGCGGCTCATGGCATGGTGTTGGGCTGGCGCAAGGAGGGCTGGTTCCAGCGCAGGTCGATCCAAGGAGTGCGGAAGCCGCCGGTGAGGGAGCGCAGGCCCGGAATCACGTAGCTAATCGGCGAGCGCCACTCCACGTAGGCGTGGGTTGACACCGTGAGTCCATCGCGGATCGGGAACACACCGCTGCCCCCCGAGAGAGTCCAGCGATAGCCATCCACGCTGGAGGGATCCCGCTCCAGTTCGATTTCACTGCGCATCACCGGCCCGTTCTTCGTGAGCGCCTGGGCCAGTTGCGCATTACCAGTGGTGGTGGAGATGTCGTCTTCGGTGGCGGGCAGGGTGAGCACCTGCGTCACTTTGCCCACGATGCCGCCAAAGCGGCCGCGCTGGTTCCACTGCGGAACCACCTCCACAGGCAGCCCCAGCGGCAGACGGCGGGCATCGGCGGGCGCGAAGTAGGACACCACCCGCAGCGGGCGGTCCTTGGCACTGGGTTGCTCAGGCCGACCGATCGTGCCCAGCCGCTGGCCGGTGCCCACGGTCTGGCCGGGGATCACCTGGAGGTCAAGCACCGTGCCGTCCCGATCGGCATGCACCTTGCCGTCGTAGCCGATCTTGGCCTCCGTCACCTGGATCTGACGCTTGAGGTCATCGATCTGATAGCGACGCTGCAAGGCCTGGGTTTCGATGGTGAGCTTCACCTGCTGGTAGTTGGTCACCACATTCCTCTCGTTGATTTTCACGTCATCGAGATTCACGCTGGTGCTGGTGAACCCCTGCTCCGCGGACACCACCTCAGAAGACAGCGGGGCCACTACCTCGCGCTGGGCCAGCCAATCCAGGTTGCGAAGTTTGCTGGAGTACGTCGATTGCAATTCGCCGTAGCGACGGCGATCGTCGGCAAACTTGGCCAGAGATGTGTCCAGAGCGCGCTTCTCGGTAAGCAGGCGCAAGGCATCGCGCTCATCGAGCCGGGCGTTGTGCCGCTCCAGTTGGCGTAGGTTGCCGCGCTGCTGGTCGAGCTGACGCTCCAGAACGGGCAGATACAGCTGCATCAGCACCTGGCCGCGCGCCACCGGCTGCCCCTCCTTCACGAACACCTCTCGCACTTGGCCGCCGGCACGAGCGTTGAGGATGCCGGCGTTGTTCGGGTAAATCATCACGCCCATGCCTTCCACTTCGGTGGGCACAGGCCAAAACAGGGCCCACAGCACCAGAACGCCGCTAACGCCGGCCAAGGTCACACCCACCTGGTTGTGATCGCTCAGCCCCTGCCAACGGGCCTGGGCCCGCCGAAGCGGCTGGCGGTGGGCGGGCTCCGGTGGGGCGGGCGTGGATTGCGTCATGGCCATCATCGTTACAGGAATCAGCTGAACCTGTCAGCCCCCGCCTGATCCGGCAGCCAGACGCCCAGCTGCCGCAGTCGCCGCGTCGCGAGGGCCGCCAGGTGGCTCCCCGACACCAGGGACTGGGCCAGCAGAGGCGCCAACACCGGCACCTGGCTGAACCCGGCACTGAACCCGGTGAATACCCACAACCCTGGGGATCCCGGCACCGGACCCACCAGGGGCACCCCCGTGCTGCAGAAGGCCACGGCCGCCTGGCGCAATGGGCCCGGCAGCGGTGCCAGGGGCACTCCCCACGGCTGCGCCGCCAACCCTTGGCGCAGCTGCTCCTCCACCTCACCAGGCGGCGGGGGCGTACCCAGCTCCAGCCCCGGGCGCACCAGGGTGTGCTGGCCCAGCAGGGCCCCCTTCCCCCAGGGCACCAAGCCGGCATCCACCAGCCACTCCGGCCGCTGCAGGCCGGCGGCGCGGCGCTCCAGGGCCACCCGATCAAAGGCCGCAGGCAGCCAGGCAGCGGGGCCGGCGAGGAGGGCTGGGTAAGCCTCCAGCTCCAGTACCGCCGCCCAACTGCTGCGCAGCCCCTGGGGCAGGGCCGGCCAGAGCGGGCGGCAATGGGCGCCCGCCGCCAACACCACCTGCGCAGCCTGCAGGCTGGTGCCATCGCTCAACCACAGC